>JBEKYV010000076.1:0-10845 GCA_049510515.1 Solirubrobacteraceae bacterium
TCCTGACTTATACCACTCCGCACGCCGCGCGCGATGCCCTGCGCTGGCGTCATCTCACGCTGGGGCTCGCACGGGAGCGAGCTGCCTCGCTCGGGCTGGAGGGGGCGGCATTTCCGTGGCGGACGATCCGTGGGCAGGAGTGCTCGGGGTACTGGCCCGCGGGGACCGGGGCGTTCCACGTCAATGCCGACATCGCCGATGCCGTCGTTCGCTACCAGGCGGCCGGCGATCACGATGAGGCGTTTGCAAGTGGCATCGGCCTGGAGCTGCTCGTCGAGACGGCCCGGCTGTGGCGCTCGCTGGGGCACCACGATGCCGCCGGGCGCTTCCGGATCGACGGTGTCACCGGTCCGGACGAGTACAGCGCGATCGCTGATAACAACATCTACACGAACCTGATGGCCGAGCGGAACCTGCGTGAGGCCTTCGAGGGCGCAAAGCGCTATCCCCAGCGCGCCGCTGAGCTCGGAGTCGACGACGAGGAGGCGGCCGCCTGGCGTGACGCCGCCCAGGTGATGCTCATCCCCTATGACGAGGAGCTGGAAGTCCACGCTCAAGCGGAGTCGTTCACCGAGCACGAGATCTGGGACTTCGAGGCGACCGCCCCGGAGCAGTATCCGCTGCTCCTGCATTTCCCCTACTTCGACCTGTACCGCAAGCAGGTCGTCAAGCAGGCCGACCTGGTGCTCGCGCTGCATCTGCGCGGGGACGTCTTTGGTGAGGAGCAGAAGGCGCGCGACTTCGCCCACTACGAGCAACTGACGGTGCGCGACTCCTCGCTGTCGGCCTGCACCCAGGCGGTTGTGGCCGCGGAGGTTGGCCACCTCGAGCTGGCCTACGACTATCTTGGTGAGGCCGCGCTCATCGATCTCGACGACATCCAGCACAACACGCGTGACGGTCTGCACATCGCCTCACTCGCAGGGACATGGGTTGCCGCCGTCGCGGGGTTTGGAGGGATGCGCGACCACAACGGGATCCTGAGCTTCGCACCCCGCCTGCCGCAGGCGCTCACCCGACTCACGTTCCGCCTCTGCTTCCGGGGGCGCAGGCTGCTGGTGGACGTCGGTCCCGAGCAGGCGGCGTACTCGCTGCGGCAGGGCGCCTCCCTGGAGATCGTCCATCACGGTGAGAAGCTGACGATTGACGGACCACGGCCACAGACTCGCCCCATCCCGCCGGCACCCCCGCGCGAGGCCCCTGGACAGCCGCCCGGGCGCGCGCCGAAGCGGCGAGGAGCGCCATCATAAAGGACCACCTCTAGATCTCTCCGTTTCGGAACCCTGGGGCTCTGCGTCTCGGGGCCGGCAAGCTAAGATCGGCGTCTGTTGACCAAGTCTCCCATCGACCAGCTGCTCGGAGCCATCGACATGCTCGACGTGGAGGCGGCGATCGCACTGATGGCGCCTGATTGCCAGATGCTGGCGGTGGACGGCCGCCGCGCCGAGGGGGTGGCCGCGGTGCGCGAGTTGCTCGCGGACTTTCTCGCGGCGATACTTCACACCACGCACCGAATCAGCGCCCAGTGGCACCAAGACGACTTCTGGATCGCCGAGGTAGACGCGACCTACGAACTGAAGGACCGAGTGAGAATCAGGCGTCCGCGAGCCTTCGTGTTGCGCGATGGGCCAGACGGCCTCGTCGAGCTGCACGTCTACGGTGCGCATGAAGCCCCCCTCGCCGATCGTCGCACAGCCGAGGAGGGAATGCGACTCGGTGGGCAGTGGATACCGCCGCTCTGAGTGAAGCGACTTCGGCCGAGGGTGCTGCGTCCTCCATGAAGGCGCCGGGCTCGCTCGGACGGTGGCCCCCGTCCTGGGTGGCCGTGGCCGCGCTGTTGACGGGACTGATCGTGACCGGGGCGCTGGTGCTGACCTCCGCGGCCGTATACACCCGCAGCGAGCGCCGGCTGCTCAACCTCCGTGTGCGCGAGCTGAGCCTCGTACTGGCCGCCACCGCCCCCTCGATCCAGACGCCGCTGGCATCGGCCGCCGAGCTTGCCAATGCGACGGGCGGGAGCTCTCAGAAGTTTCGGGAATTCATGGCTCCCTATGTCGGTCCTGGCCGGCAGTTCACCTCGGTATCGCTGTGGCCATTGGGAACATCGCACCTTGCTCCGAGCGCTGTGCTCGGCAGCGCTCCTGTGCTCGCATCGATGCCGGAAAGGGCCACGCAGTTCTTTACGCGTTCCACCCGGGCCGGCGTGTTGAACCTCACGAGCTTCCTCAGCTCCCCGCATCCGGCACTCGGTTTTGACTTCAGCGCCCCCGGCCGTGCGCACGGGTTTGCGGTCTACGCCGAAAAACCGCTGCCCGCCGACAGGCGCTCGAGTTTGGAGAAGAACTCGGCCTTCTCGGACCTCAACTACGCGTTGTATCTGGGTCACTCTGAGCGTACGAGCGATGTGCTGGTGACCAGCCTGCAGCGTCTGCCGGTCGAGGGGCGCCAGGCTGCGGACGTCGTTCCCTTCGGCGCCGGAGTGTTCACGATCGTGGTGAGCCCAATCGGCTCGCTCGGGGGTGCGTTCTTCGAGCGCCTGCCATGGATCATCGCCCTCGTGGGTCTTCTCGTGAGTCTCGCGGCCGCCCTGATGACCGATCGGCTGGCGCGTCGCCGGCGCTACGCCGAGCAGCTGGTCGGCGTCCTCGATCAGGTTGCCGCCGAGAACCGGGAGATGTACACCGAGCAGCGCAGCATCGCGCAGACGCTCCAGCACGCACTGTTGCCTGACGCGCTGCCTGACTTCGATGGGCTGCAGGTGGGTGCTCGCTACGTGCCGGCCGCCTCGGGCATCGATGTGGGAGGCGATTGGTACGATACGGTCCCGGTTGGGGATGGGCAGATGCTGATCATGATCGGCGATGTCTCGGGCCATGGCCTTCGGGCTGCGACGACGATGGCTTCGCTACGCCACGCCGCGCTGGCGTATGCGGCGCAGGATCCCAGTCCGTCTTTCGTGCTTGCCCAGCTCTCGGATTTCGTCAACAGCGGGGCCCACGACTACTTCGCGACCATGCTCTGTGCGCTGATCGACGTGGGTGCCCATCGGCTGACGGTGGCCAGCGCCGGTCACATTCCCCCGCTCTTGATCGACGGCACCGGCGGGCAGTTCGTCGAGCTCGACGCCAACGTCCCAATCGGTGTAATGCGCAAGTCACCCTACCTGCAGAAGACATTCTCCGTGGGTCCAGATACAACGCTGATCGCGTTCACCGACGGTTTGGTGGAGCGCCGCGGAGAGGTGCTCGACGTCGGCTTGGCTCGCTTGCGAGAGGCCGCCACTCATGCGGCGCTTTCACTCGAGGACCTGTTGAGTGAGCTGGCGCAGGGCCTCGCATCCGAGGGCCACCACGACGATACGGCGATAGTGGGCATCCGATGGCAGAATTAGGGGTGGAGCCCCCGACGGTGCAGATCGACGTGCACCTCGACTCAACGGGCGCACACGTGGTGGTCCTCTCCGGGGAGCTCGACAGCTCTAACGCAGCAACGCTTCAGGAGCGGGTGGAGTCGATTCCTCCCCAGCCCACCCAGCGGCTGATCTTTGATCTCACCGGCCTGCGATTCATGGACAGTGCGGGGATCGCGGTGCTGATCGGCGCCGTGAGGAATGCAAGCAGCGTGTCGCTACGTAACCCATCCCCAATCATTCAGCGCGTACTGGAGACCACGGGCCTCTCCAACGTGTTCTCGATCGAGCCATGACCACCGCGCGCCACTTTCACTGCCAACCCGAGTCTGTGGCCGGCGCTCGCCACTTTGTCAGAGATCTCCTGAGCGACCAGCCGCGCGAGACCGTAGAAGCCGCGGAGTTGATGACTTCCGAGCTTGCCACCAACAGCGTGCGACACGCCTGTAGCGACTTCGAGCTCGCGATCCACCGCTCGCGAGAGGAGATCCGCGTGGAGGTCAGCGATCGTGGTCCAGGCCAGCCCGTCCCGCGCTCCCCAACGGCCCAGGAGCAGTCGGGACGAGGGCTTCAGATCGTCCAAGCGCTCGCTGAGGAGTGGGGGATCGCCCCTTCGCCAAACGGCAAGCTCGTGTGGTTCACCTTGCCATTGCCTCACGAGGAATATCGTCCACGCTAGCCTCTCCGCGAGCGCAGCGCGAGATGGCCGATGCCGCACGGAACCTCGGCGTCCGCGTCGGTGCTCCCGGGGTGGAGCTCGAGCAGCGTGCTCAGCAGTAGCAGCGGGGTTCCCGCGGCCCATGCCTGGGGGCGGGAAGCCGTCGGGAATGCCACGGGGACCGATGTCACCGACGCGGGGTAGCCGGCGAAGACCTCGGGCAGGCGGTACTCGAAGTAGGGCGCCGCTTGGAGGATCGTGCAGGCGATAGTGCTCGCCGCCTCGCGGTGGCCGTAGCGCGCCAGGCCGGCGGCGATCAGCGAGTTCTCGTGGGGCCACACGGTCCCGGTGTGGTAGCCGAGCGGGTTGTAGCCGGCCTCGTGGGTGCCGAGGGTGCGCACGCCCCAGCCGGAGTAGAGCTGCTCGTCGAGCAGCCGCTCGGCGGTTGCCGCCGCCTCGTCCTCCTCAAGCAGGCCCGACCACAGCAGATGACCGATGTTGGAGGTGAGGCTGTCGACCTGGCGCTTCTCACCGTCCAACGCGAGCGCGTGGCAGCCACGCTCGGGCATCCAGAAGTCCCGGCGGAAGCGCTCGCGCAGGGCGCCCGCCTGGCGCTCGAGGCGCTCGGCGAGCGTCGGATCGCTCCACACTTCGCGGGCCAGACGGGCGCAGCGGCGCTGGGCGTCATACACGTATCCCTGGATCTCGCAGGTCGCGATCGGCCCCCGCGCCAGCGTGCCGTCGGCGTGCTGGATCGCGTCCCAGCTGTCCTTCCAGCACTGGTTGACCAGCCCGGTCGCTGGGTTGCGGCAGGCGTACTCGACGTAGCCGTCGCCGTCGGCGTCCCCGCTCTCCTCGATCCATGCCAGCGCGGCACGGGCATGGGGCTCCAGGGTGCGCACCAACTCCGCGTCGCCCGACCAGCGGTGGTACTCGTCCAGCAGGATGAGGAACAGGGGGGTGGCGTCGGCGGTTCCGTAGTACGGGGAGTGAGGGCGCTCCCCGCGTGCGGTGAGCTCGCCGTAGCGCAGCTCGTGCAGGATCTTGCCCGGCTCCTGCTCGTGGAAGTCATCGCGCTCCTTGGCCTGGCGGGCAGCAAGCACGCGCAGGGTGGTGGCGGCCAGCCCTGGTAGGTAGGGCAGCGCCTGGAAGCTCGTGATCAGGCTGTCGCGGCCGAAGAGCGCCATGAACCACGGCAGCCCCGCGGCGGGCAGGGTCGCGTCCTCGCTGAGGTCGGGGTGCAGCCGCAACGCGCCGAGGTCGCTGAGGCTCGCACGATAGGTGCGAGCCAGCGCCATGTCCTCGGTCTGCAACACCGGTGCCCCTACCAGCCACTGCGCGAGCTCGGCCGTCTTGGCGGAGTTTAGCTGCGCCATGCCGCCGCGCGTTTCGCGCCGCGCGAAAGAGATCCCTGGCTGTGCGGCGTGGGGCGTGAGCGTGAAGGTCGTCGACCATTGCTCGCCGGGCGCGAGCCGCAGCGAATAGGTGAAGCCGCGTCGGGTGAGCGCCGCGGTGCGGCTGGTGGTGATTGTGAGCGAGCGCTGGAAGCCCATGCGCTCGTAGCCCAGCGTGAGGGCACCGTCGTCGTGGCGGGCGCTCACCTCGCGCTTGGCCACCACACCGTCCTTGACCTCGAACAGGTCGGCGAAGTCGGCGTCCACCTCCAGTGCCACCCGCATCTCACTGTGCTCGTGGCGGTGGTTGGTCACCGTCAGCTCCTCGATCCACACGTGGTCGATCAAGCGGCGGCGCATGATCGAGCACGGTGCCTCCTCGTCGGGTCCCACCCGGGGAGTCAGGAAGAACTGGGCGGCGAAGTGCGCGCTCTGGTCGAGACCCAGCAGCTCCAGCGGCGTCTTGCCGACGCGTAGCACCCAGCGTGAGAGGAAGCGGGTGTCCTCGCAGAAGAAGCCGTGCTCGCGACCCTCCTCGACCCGCACGTCGCCACGGCGGTCCCCGACGACGAAGGTGCTGCCATCGAAGACGCTCAGGGTGCGCTCAGACAAGCGCGACTGCCTTTGCGAGGCCTGCGCGCGCCTCTGACCCGACGCCCGTGTGTGCCACCGACCGGTAGATCCGCTCGTAGGCGGCGGCCACCACGTCGACGTCGCAGTGCTCGGCGACCCAGGCGCGGCAATCCCGCGGGGCAATGTGGGACAGCCGGCCCACAGCCGCCCCCATTGCCTGCTCATCCTCGACCAGGAAGCCGGTCTGGCCATCGCAGACGAGCTCGCGGGCGGCGCCTTCGGGAAACGCGATCACCGGGGTCCCGCACGCCAGCGCCTCGACCATCACCATCCCGAAGGGCTCCTCCCAGCGGATCGGCATCAGCAGTGCGCGCGCGCCCGCAAAAGTCGCGAGCTTGGCCGACCCGCCGATCTCGCCGATGAAGCGGACACGCTCGCCGTCGATGTGCGGTGCGACCTCGCGGTCGAAGAATGCCTGCTGACCGGGCTGGATCACGCCGGCCAGGACAAGCGGCACGCCCGCGGCACGAGCGGCGGCGATCGCGCGGTGGGGACCCTTTTCGGCCGTCATCCTCCCGATCCACAGCAGGTAGTCATCCTTGCGCTCGCGCAGCGGCCAGGCCCGTGAATCGATCGGGTTGGAGATCGCACCCGCCGGTTTGACGCACGCCGGCGCCGATGCGAGCTGCGCCCGGCTGATGCCGACGAGCGCCGCCTTGTGGCCGTGGCGGGCGTAGAAAGCGGCGGTGCTGGTGGTGAACTGCCCATGCAGGGTGTGCACAAGCGGCGTGTCGAGACGGTCGGCCATCGCCAGTGCCGTGAAGCCGCAGTGGTCGTGAACCACGTCAAAGGGCTCCTCGTAGGCGGCGAGGTCGATTTCCTCGAACGCCCGCGCGACATGGTCGACCTCATACAGCGAACGCTCGATCTCCTCCGCGTGGGACTCCTCAAGCAGCGGCACCACCCGTGCACTCGACCGCGAGCCGGGGGCACAGAAGAGCGTCACCGCATGCCCTCGCCGCACGAGAGCGTCGGTCAGCACGCCAACAACCGACTCCACGCCCCCATACCCCTGCGGGGGAACGGAGATCCACGGCGGGGCGAGCATCGCGATGCGCAGCGGCGCCCCGGCCGGCCGGGAACGATTCAGGGTGACGGGGTGGGCCGGCAGACGTCCCGCCGACCCGCGCGGTGACTTGCTCTCGGGCCCTGCAACCACAACACTCACGGGCACTCCTCACGAAGCCTCTCAGGGGCTGCGGTCGCGAGGCAGAGAGGTCGGAAGGACCGAGCGAACGCACAATCGCCAACCCACAAAGGAGCGCGACGGACCCCCCCACCGTAACAGCGGGCGAGTCGAGCTCCGGCGCACGCTCCCGGGTGGCTACCGGCGACTGGCCTGGTGCTCCTCGGCGATCGCTTCGCGCAGGGCCTGCTTGAAGGATCTGGGTTGGATGTCAAACAGTTCCATGCCGGATTGGTCGGTGATCGTCGTGTCGGTGGAGAGCCCCTCGATCAGCGGTCGCGCGACGCCTGCGTCGACGGGTGTGATGAGCCCGATCCAGTGTGAGGAGAGCCACGGCGTCAGCAGCGGTACGGGGATGCGTGGGCGGCGACGCAGTCCCAGCGCGTCGGCCATTTGGTCGAGCATCTCGCCGTATGTGAGTATTTCGGGCGACCCGATCTGGAGCTCGCGGGAGCGCGTCTCGGGTATGCCGGGAGCCTCAAGGAGGTAGCCCAGGACATCACCGATCGCGATCGCCTGGGTGGGCGTGGCCAGCCACGACGGCGCGAGCATCACCGGCAGACGCTCGACCAGCGAGCGCAGCGTCCGGTAGCTCTCCGATCCGGCCCCCACCACCATGCCCGCACGAAACCAGCTCAGCGCCGGTCCCTGATCGCGCAGGATCTCTCCGACGTGCAGCCGCGAGCGCAGATGCTTGGATGCGGGGCGGTCGCCGAGGCCGCCGAGGTACACGATCTGCTCGATCCCCGAGGCGAGCGCCCAACGGGCGAAGTTGGAGGCGGCGAGGGCGTCGCGTTGCTCGTAGTCGGCGTCGCCGCCGCGACCCATCGAGTGGACGAGATAGTAGGCCGTCGTGTAGCCGTCGCCGATCGCGGCGAGGGAGCTTGGGTCGAGCATGTCGGCGCGGTGTACCGTCACGGCTGGATCGAAGCTGACCCGGCTGGGGTCGCGTGCGACGCACCCAACCGGAACGCCCTGCGCGTGAAGGTCGCGCACCAGTCGGCTGCCCACGTAGCCGGAGGCTCCGGTGACGAGCGCGGGAACGGAAGCAAGCATCTCCAGGGTCATCTACATAGCACGATTCCGCCTACGGAACAACGAGATAGGGTGGGGCGAGCGGCGGGTGGGCGCTGGCGTGCGGAGGGCGGCCTCGTTGTGCAGAGCAAGGCAACGACCAGCGGAGGCGATCGTCCCGGCCGCCGATTCTCCCGCAACGCCTCGTGGCTTGCGCTAGCCTGGGGTAATGCTCACTCAGGCGAAGGCCCGGCGCAAGTGACGAGCTTCTTCGTAGCCGGAATGGAGTCCGACGGAGCGCGCGCCGAGAAGGTCTACGGCGAGTTGCGCGAGCGTTCGCTGCTCGCTGCCGGTTGTCCGGCGCGCTCTCGGCGGATCTTCAAGTTGAGCTGTCGCTTCGATGGGCAGGACCGGGAGATCGAGGTCGGCAGACCGCTGTCCAAGGACAGTGATGTCGTCGTCGCGATCCTCGATCACGGGCGCTTGGAGGACTTCTGCGTGCACACCGACGACCGCGGCGAGAGCGCGCTCGCGCGTGTCGGTCACCCTGTCTACTCGGTGACCGAGTTCTCATGAACACCGAGAACGCGGCCGCTGACGCCGAGATCCGCGCCATTGTGAAGCGGCTGGCACGTCCCCACTCCTCCGGTGGCGAGGTCATCGAGCGGGCCGCGATCCTCGCCGAGGGCGCCGACTTCGCGGCGGTCATGGAGTGGATCACCGCACATGCCGGGATACCCGAGACTCAGGTTGCCAAAGCCTCCAGCCACGGCTTGCACGGCTCACGGCTGAGCTACAGCGGCAGAGCGGAGCCCCGAGCACCGCTTCGCTTTGTGCTGCCGGCCGGCGCGCTGGCCTGAGGGGCGCCGGGACGGATCCTCAGAAATTCTGGGCTCGAGACCATGAGGGCGAGAGTGATCCGTCGCCCATTCAGGCGAGTGTGTACGTTTCGAGCATGAGTGAGGAGACGCTCGCGCGCAGCTACGGCAAGGTCTTCAACGATATTGCCGTCGAGTACGACCGCTACCGCCCGGCCTACCCCGACGTGCTCGTCGACCAAGCATGCGAGCTGGCAGGTCTCAGGGATGGCAACCGGGTGCTCGAGATCGGGTGCGGGACCGGCCAGCTGACGCGCAGCCTGCTCGCGCGAGGCTTGCGCGTGAGCGCGCTCGAGCCGGGAGATCAACTGATCCGCCTGGCCGAGGAGAACCTGAAAGACGCGGGCGAGGTGGAGCTCGTCCACGCGCGGCTCGAGGACACGCAGCTTCCCCGTGAGCGCTACCGCGCGGTGTTTTCGGCGTCCGCGGTCCACTGGGTTGACCCTGATGTGGGTTGGCAGAAGATCGCTGACGCGCTCGTCCCGGGCGGGACGCTCGCCCTGATCCAGTACTTCGGTCTCAAGGAGCAGCGCGGCGGCGATGACCAGGAGGCTCTACTGGCGGTCCTGCGCAGGCACGCGCCGGAGGTCGCTGCAACCATGCCTACCTACCGTGATCTCGACGGCACGATCGCGGGCGTGCGGGAGCGCCGGCGGAACGTGGCGGATGCTTGGGCCTGGCTGGGGGGCTGCGACGTAGGACGTGACTATGCGGGCGGTCTCTTCGAGGACGTTCAGCTCGCAACCGTGCCAATGCTGGTCGAGCACACGGCCGCTGAAATTAATGCCCTGGTGACCACGATGTCATTCTGGGCACGCCTCTCACCCGCGCAGCGCGATGCCATCGTGAAGGAGAATCACGCACTCCACGAGCGCCTGGGTCGACCCATCCGGGCGAGCACGGTCGCCGCGCTTCTCACGGCGCGAGGGCTCGGTCAGCCTGATTATGCCGCTCTGCCCGAGGACTGATGTGCGCATGAGCGAGGCTTCCAGTCGACCCTGTGCTCAACGGGGATAGGCTTTGGCGCCCAGATGCTCTCACCGGCCGACAGCCCGAGGGGACGCCGCCAAAGCCAAGCGGTCTTGAGCTCGATCACGGAGGCGGCGATCTTCCTGGTTGTGACAGTCGCGTCAGGGGGTGAGAATCAGGTGCGGGAGCTGCTCGCCGACGTCGGCGGCCTCAGACGCTCCGTCGGCTTCAGGGCTCCGGAGGCAGATCTCACCTGCATCGCCGGCATCGGCTCGAGCCTCTGGGAGCGGATGTTCGAGCTCGACAAGCCGGTTGGCCTGCACCCTTTTCCGGGGTTCTCCGGCACCCGCCACAGTGCGCCCGCGACCGACGGGGATCTGCTGTTCCATATCCGCGCGCATCGGCTGGACCTGTGCTTCGAGCTCGCGAGTCTGCTCGTGCGGCGCCTGGAGTCGGTGGCCACCGTGGTCGACGAGGTGCACGGCTTTCGTTCATTCGACGAGCGCGATCTGCTGGGGTTCGTCGACGGAACCGAGAACCCTGAGGGCACGGCAGCCTACGAAGCCGTAACGATCGGCGCGGAGGATCCGGGCTTCGCGGGAGGCAGTTACGCGATCGTCCAGAAGTACGTCCACGACATCGACAGCTGGAACGCGCTGTCGATCGAGGAGCAGGAGCGCGTCATCGGCCGCACCAAGCTCGAC
>JBEKYV010000077.1:0-10828 GCA_049510515.1 Solirubrobacteraceae bacterium
ACAAACCCGAAGTAGCGCGGCCCAGCGGACGCGACCAGCCCCGGATCGGCATCGGCGGCCAACTGCTCAAGGACCTCTACCGCGCTCTCACCGGCATCGGTCAGCGGCCGGCGCAGCGCCACCGGATCGGAGCCCCCCACGTGCCGCTCGCTCACACCGTCGAGATATGCGCGCGCCAGCCGGTATGCATGAGCGAGCACGTCTTCGTCGGTCACCGCCGGAACAGCTTATCCCGGCCGCGGCCGTATTCCGCTTCGAGGACGCAGGGGCGCCCAGACGGAGGCTGACGGGCGCACGTAGACTCTCCCGGCGTGCCAGCCACGGGAGACCCTGGGTATGCACTGAGCTCCTCCAGCGAGGACGAGCACGAGCGGCTCGCCCGCCAGGCCGACATGTATGCGCCGCTCACGCGCCGTCTGCTGGCGCGCGCGGGGATCGAGCCAGGGATGCGGGTACTTGATGTCGGCTGCGGGCCGGGCGATGTCAGTTTGCTTCTCTCAGAGCTGGTCGGCGCCGACGGCTCGGTGGTCGGGGTCGAGCGTGACGAGCAGGCGCTCGCGAGGGCGCGTCAGCGCGCGGCCGAGGCCGCCATCGAGAACGTCGAGTTCGTGCTCGGAGACTTTCGCGAGGTCGAGCTCGCCGGCCCCTCGTTTGACGCGTTGGTCGGGCGGCTCGTGCTGATGTACCAGGGTGACCCGCCCGCGGCGGTGCGGGCCGCAGCACGCCGCGTACGCCCGGGTGGGGTGGTCGTGTTCGCGGAGATGTGCATGCGCATGGGGTGTGCGATACCGCAGAGGTTCTTGGTGTCCTGGCCGCATACCCCGGCGTCTGAGCAGCTCAGCGAATGGATCGATGGCGCTTTCGGCGGGCTGGGCACGCAGCCGGACATGGGAATGCGGTTGCCTGCGACGTTTGCCGAAGCCGGCCTGCAGCCCAGCCTGGACCTCGACAGCGAAGTCGCGATTGCTGTTGGCGAGGACGCGGTCTCCGAGGCCGTGGATTTCGCCCGCAGCTTGCTGCCCGCGATCGTGGCTACCGGTGTGGCCACCGAGGAGGAAGTGGACATCGACACCCTCGCCGAGCGCCTGCGCGCCGACACCGGACCGGTCGGACGCATCTCGTTCTGGCCGACAGTCATCGGCGCCTACGCAACAAAGCCGCAGTAGCGCTAACAAGGAAGATGCGCCGTGCGGGACTCGAACCCGCCCCACCGGATTAAAAGTCCGGCGCTCTGCCCGATGAGCTAACGGCGCGCAGCGCCACAGTCTGGCAGATACCGGGGCTTGTGGTCAGCTCCCGGCTTCTGGCGGCGCAGGGTTGCGTATCAAGGGCTGGCGGCCGGCTCGTGGGGCGTCACCACCGCGACGGTCGGCCCCGCGATCCGCGGGACCGACCGAGATGATGTGGCGCCCTGGTGGCACCGGTCCTTACCGAAAGACAACGGTCGCCGCCGCCGAAGAGCTCGATCCGCTGGCGGAGCGGAAGGAGGCCCGGAGCTTTACCACTAGCCGGTGATGGTGGTGCAGTGAGGCCAAGGCTGCCCGCGAGAGACCGACCCGCAGCGTGAGCCGCTCGGCGCGCGCGACCTGCTTGCTCGTGCCACTCACCCCCTTGCCGGCGAGCGTGGCGGTTCCGGCGGAGGGTATGCGCAGCACGACTGTGGCGACATCGCCGCGCACCCGATGGCCGAGGATCGCGACTTTGGCCATCTGCTGCTTGGTCGAGGGGGCGGAACTCGGCGTGGTGGAGGTGCTGGGCACCGTGAACAGCACAGTGGTCGAGCCGGCGGACCCACCGGCGCCGGTCCCGCCGCTGCCACCGGCGCCTTTGCTTTCCCCGGAACCACCGTTCCCTTCGCCAGAGCCGCTGCCTTTGCCGCCTTCGCCACTGCCCGAGCCCGAACCTTTGCCTTCGCCGGAGCCCGTGCCTTCGCCCGAGCCTCCTTTGCCGCCCCCTTCTTCGCCTTCGCCTTCGGGGGTTTCTCCGAGGTTGCCGAGCACCCCTGTGACCAGCCCTTTGACGGCAGGGGCGATGCCGGCGAGCTTGCCATCCTTCAGCGGGGCGGTGAGCATCGTGGCGCTCGCGGGCAACTGTGTGGCCGTTTGCCCGAGTTCTTCGCTCACGGCCAGCGGCGTGGTCTTCAATTCTTCGGCTACTTCTTGGACGCTCTTCGGGGTGAAGCCGCCCGTCAGTTCGGAGCTGCCGAGCAGCCCTTCGAGCTTATGTTCGGCGCCCAGCTCCCCGAAGAGACCACCGGCGAGGCCGGAGAGTTCGCCCGCGAGCTGTTCATGGGGGGTGGTGGATTCGAGCAGCGTGCCCACCAGTTGCTCGAGGCTGAGGGAGCCAAGTGCGCTTTCGAGGCCCGCTTCTGCCCCTAGCGCGCCGAGCAGCACCGAGAGCAGGCCGCCGAGCTTGCCTTCGAGTGCCGTTTCGAGTGCGGGCAGGAAGTTTTCGACTTCGGCGAGTTCGCCCAGCTTGGCGCTCGGGCCGAGCTGTTCGATCGCTTTGCGCAGGCTTTCTTCGAGGCCGGCCTCGCCGAGCTCTTCGTGGCTGAGAAGCCCCAGTTTCAAGTCCCCGAGGGCGCTGATCCCCTCAAGTCCCGCCAGGTACTTCGCCAGTTGCGTGGAGGAGAGGTCGTTCAACGGCAGTTTCGAGAGCAGCTTCTGCAGTTCCCCCGCGCTCAGCAGTTCACCGGGCGTGATCAGCTGGCGCAACGACGGGCTGGGTCGTTTCGCTTGACCCGCGCCCGGCAGTGAGGGGCCCGTGCTCGCAAGTGCTGTAGTGGTCGGCAGCGTGGCGAGCACGGCGATCAACGTTGTCGAGACCGCAACGCGGCCTCGACGGTGGATACGGCCACGGGCCTGTGTTGCGGGGGAACCGTGAGGCTCGCGTAGACGCCCACGGGCCTCGCGGGGGGGTTTCGAAAACATGCAGTCGCTCCCTTGTCGGAATCTCCCGGTGCTCGCCCAAGGTTCGAGCGGCATTGGGGTTTTCGTTGTGTATACCCCCGTTTTCCACCCTTCCTCAACTTATTCGAACAGATGTCTATTTTGCTCCTGCGAATCTGCCCCTATAAGGGGAGTTCTAATAGAGGGGCTGTAGCCGCTTTCTGGGACGTGGGGAGCCTCCGGAGTGCAGCGTTGCGCTACCTGCGTGGGGCGCTCTGCCGGATTTCTGGGGCCGTTCCGCAGCTGCTGTATGCATCGGCTGTTGAGCCTCCGGCGGCTGAGCGGCGATACATGAGCAGCTGCACACCCAAACGAAGGTGGCGGGCTCAGTCCGTGGGTTGCTGTGCCGCGGCCACCCGCAGCATCTCCTCGATGCGGGTGAGCTTTACGCGCGGGCGTCCAAAGGGCTCGCCCGACGCGCGCTCGTGGCGGTCGATCTCCGACCAGCCGGCGTAGGTGATCAGCTCGGGTTGACGCGCACGCAGCGTCTCTAATAACTCCGCGGGGTCGGGAGCTGTGGGCGAGTGCAGCAGCCCGGCGGAGAGGTCTTCGAGGATCGCGTTCACTGTCTCCTGCGCATCCTTCTTGTTGGTGCCGATCACCCCGGTGGGCCCGCGCTTGATCCAGCCGACGGCGTACTCACCGGGCAGCGGCCCCTCGGGACCATGCACGCGGCCGCGCTCGTTGTGGATCACGCTGGAGCGCTCGTCGAACGGCACTCCCGGGAGTGCCACGCCGCGGTAGCCGATCGCGCGGAACACGAGGCCAGCCGGAATCGTCTCGTACGCCTCGGTGGCCCGCGCGCGCAGCCGCCCATCGGCCGTGGCCACCAGTTCGTTGCGCGCCACCCGCACCGCCCCCACGCGCCCGTGCTCGTCGGGAAGCAACTCGACGGGGGAGAGCAGGAAGCGCAGCACCACTCGCCGCGGCTCGCCGCGCGGAGGCCGCTCGGCGTAGTCGCGCAGGATCCGCACGTTGCCTTCGGCGATCTTGTCCGCGGCGGGGTCGGGCACGGCGAGCGCGCGCTCCAGCTCGGCGGGATCGACGATCACGTCGGCGCCGGCGAGCTCCCCCAGCTCCAGCAGCTCGGGGTTGGTGAAGGCCGCCTGCGCGGGTCCGCGCCGACCCAGCACCACCACCTCGCGCACGCCGCTGTGCTCCAGTGCCTGCAGGGCATGGTCGGCGATGTCGGTGAGCGACAGCTCCTCGTGGGAGAGCACCAGCATCCGTGCGACGTCGAGCGCGACGTTGCCGTTGCCGATCACCACGGCCCGCTCGCAGTCCAGGTCGAACTCGAGGTCGGGGTGGTCGGGGTGGCCGTTGTACCAGCCGACGAAGTCAGTCGCCGCCCAACTCCCTGGCAGCTCCTCGCCAGGGATCCCGAGAGGCCGGTCGGCCGGGGATCCTGTGGCGTAGACGATCGCGTGGTAGTGCGAGAGCAGCTCCTCGCGCGTCACGTGTGAGCCGAGCTCAACGTTGCCGAAGTAGCGAAAGCGGGGATGGGCGGCGGTTTTCTCATAGACGCGCGTCACCGACTTGATCTTCGGATGGTCGGGCGCCACGCCGGAGCGCACCAGTCCCCACGGGGTCGGCAGCCGCTCGAGCATGTCCACCTCGATCCGTCCCTCGGAGTCCTTCAGCAGATGCCCAGCGGCGTAGAAGCCGGCCGGGCCGGCGCCGACGACGGCGATACGTATTGGAGAGTCGCTCACGGGGAGGAGATCCTAGTAGGGCCGCGTGCGCAGGGCGGCTACTGTGAGAGGGCAATGCGTGCCGGCAGGTGGCATCCGTTTCCTCGGGCGGGATCGAGCGGCTCGATGGGGATGCCATGAGCGCCGCGGGCGGCGGTTGGTGATGGCCAGTGGGTGGTGGAGCCACCACAGTCGTATAGTTGCGGCATGGTGGAGGTGCTCAGCGAGGCCGAGGGTGGCCAGGCCGGTTCAACCGGGAGCCCCACAGCGCCGAAGCAAGTGGTCGAGCGGTTCTTGGATTTGCTCCGCGCCACTGACATCGACGGGGCGGCAGAGCTGCTGGCGCAGGACGTTGTGTACGTAAACGTCGGACTGCCCACCGTACACGGGCGTGAGCGTGTAAGGCGGCTGCTGCGGGCCACGCTGGGCCTGGAGGGGGCAGGGTTTGAGGTCTATCTGCACACGATCTCGGCGAGCGGGACATCGGTGCTCACCGAGCGGACCGACGTGATGAAGTTCGGCCGGCTGCGGATCCAGTTCTGGATATGTGGGCGCTTCGACGTCCGCGACGGACAGATCGTGCTCTGGCGAGACTACTTCGATCAACTGAACTTCTGGGTTGCCACCGCTCGCGGCCTGCTAGGCACAATCCTGCCTGCGGTGCGGGCCAAGCCCCCAGCCGTGTAGGTTGGTTCGTCGTAGTGGGCGCGAGCAGAGTCTGTTCAAACCAACGTCCTGGTTTGATTAGTAAGGCTATGGTGGGCGCGGCCCGACTCGAACGGGCGACCCCCTCGGTGTAAACGAGGTGCTCTGGCCAGCTGAGCTACGCGCCCCCGTGTCCGGGGTACCGGCCTCACAAGGCTAGCGCTCCATGCGAGCTTGTGGATGTGGGCGTGGCCAACCCGATATCGCCTACGCCATTTGACGATGCGGCCAGCGCCGTCATCGAGAGTCTTGAGCTGCGCGGCCATACAAACGCGCCTTGGGTGAGCGCTTCGTCCAAATATCCAGTTCCCTGCGAAGCTGTACACATGCGCACAAGTCCTCGGAAAGTCGTTTGGATCGCGTTGGGGTTGGCTGGCGGGGTTGTGGTGGTGCTCGGGGTTGCGCAGCTGGTGCTTCCAAGGTTGGCGGCGCAGCGGGTGCGCAGCCAGATCGGCCGCTATGGGGCGGTGCGCAGCGCCTCCGTCAGCGCGTTTCCCGCGATCGAGCTGCTGTGGGGCGACGCACAGTCCGCCACGGTGAGCGCCGGCAACCTCAACATGACCCCGGCCCAGGCAAACGAACTGCTGTGGAAGTCCCGCGGGGTGCAGCGCGTCGACATGCACGCCGAAAGCTTGCGCGTCGGCTCGTTCACGCTGCGCGATGCCAGCTGGCGCAAGCGTGGCGATCAGCTCACCATGAGCGGGCAGCTCAGCGAAGCCGATCTGCGCTCCTCGCTGCCCGGCAGCACCGGCTTTGCGCTGGTTGGCAGCAACGCCGGAGGTGTGTCAATGCGCGTCAGTGGCTCACTCTTCGGGCTGACTGCCTCCGTCGATGTGCAGCTCAGCGCCGTCGAAGGCAAGCTCGTCGCCCAGCCTGAGGGGGTTCCCTTCGCGGGGCTCGTCAAAGTCACGCTGCTCTCTGCCCCGCACATGTATGTGCAGTCCTTCGGCCTCGCTGAAGCTCCTTCTGGGGGGGCGAGTGCGGATCCTTCGTATCACATGAGCATCGGCGCACGGCTGCGGTGAAATGCCGCCACAGGGGGCGAGGCGATGACGCACCCAGCGCGGTGCGGCGGCTGCTGATTCCACGCTCTCAGGCTGCTACCGCCATCGGCGCCGGCGTACGCTCACGCACCGTCATCGGCATGCCTTCGCGGGGGCTGATCGTCGGCATCTGCCGGATGCTCAGCTTGAAGTCGCGCGGCAGCTCCAGTTCGAAGCGGCTGAGGATCAGCGTCGCCATCGTACGCACCTCCAGCTGGCCAAACCGCATGCCGATGCAGGTCCTCGAGCCGCCGCCGAAAGGGACATACGCGCCCTTGGGGATCGCCTCGCGGGCGCCCGGGGCAAAGCGCTCGGGGTCGAAGCGCTCCGGGTCCTGCCACACGTCGGGGAGGCGGTGGGAAGCCCACGAGCAGTAGTTCACGTACGCGCCTCCTGGGACTTCGATGCCTTCGAACTCGAACGGCTCGACCGAGCGGCGCGGGCCGATCCAGGCGGGCGGGTACATCCGCAGCGTCTCCTCCAACACCATCTCCAGCTGAGGCAGCCCGCCGCCCATCAGCTGCTCGGCGGTAGGTGGCTGGCCGCGTAGGCGCTCGCGCTGCTCCACCACCAGGCGCTGGACGATCTCGGGGTGGTGGGCCAACTCGTAGAACATGAACGACATCGTCGAGGTCGTCGTGTCGTGGCCGGCAAACAGCAGCGTCATCACCTCGTCGCGCACCTGGCGATCGGTGAGCGCGCTGCCGTCCTCGTCGTGCGCATCGAGGAGCAGGCTCAGCACATCCTCGCCGCGTTCCCCACTCCTGCGGCGGCGATCGATCTCGGCGTAGATGACCTTGTTGAGCCCTTTCGTCGCGCTTTGCAGGCGCGCGTAGGGCGTGAGCGGGCCGCGCAGGAAGCGTGAGGTGTATTCGGTGGCGTAAAACGACAGCGCACGCTCAAACAGCTCCGCCGCGTCTGCTTCCCTCGCCGGCTCGCCGTCGGGGTCCAGCCCGAACAGCGCGCGCATCGCCACCCGCATCGCCAACCGCCGCGTCCAGCTGTACAGGTCCAAGCTGCCCCCTGGCGTCAGCTCCTCCAGGGCGCGTTCAGTCTCCCCGCGGATCACGTCGATCGACGCCGCGATCCGCTCGCGGTGGAAGGCGGGCAGCATGATCTGGCGCGAGCGGCGGTGGAAGTCCCCGTCGATCGTCAACAGGCCGTCTCCCAGCAGCCCGATCAGGTCGCGGAAGTGCGACGGACGCCAGATGAAGTTGTGCGCGTGCGACACGGTCATGTAGTGGTTGGCCGACGGCCCCAGCATGAACACGACGTTGCCGTGCAGCACTTTGATCGTGAACACCGGACCATGCCTCTTGTAGCAATCCAGCAGCAGAGGCAGGGGATCGTGGGCGAAGCGGCGTGTCCTTGCCATGCTGAAGTTGGTATCGCCGGGTGGATAGGGCACCCTGCTCGCGCGTTCTTTGCGCAGGTCGTCGACCATCACGGCGAAGGGGTTGAACGGCTTCGGGGGTGGCGGTCCGACGAGGCTCACTCGCGCAGCCTATCTCATTCCTGGCTGCGTGGCCAGTTTGGCGTGGCGCGTGGCGTATCGGTGTGCTCTGGCCGATACCCGCCTCCCAAGGCGCGGCTTGGCATACTGTGCTCAACGCGTCGAGCCGCGGAGGTCCTCCTACCGCGATCCTCCACGCGGGGGCGTAGCTCAGTTGGTTAGAGCGCCGGCCTGTCACGCCGGAGGCCGCGGGTTCGAGTCCCGTCGCTCCCGTCGAGGGAAAGCCCTGGTAATCAGGGCTTTTTCTTTGGGGTTTGGTACTCGGCTGGTACTCGGATTTGGGGGAGAGTACCGCGTGCGAGTACCACGCGCACGCATGTTTTGCGGGGAATCGGGCTGGCCCCGGCTTGCAGGCCGGAGGTCGCCGGTTCGGGGTCCCAGCCTTGGGGCAGGCCGACACTTCGATTCAGCCAAGCACGCGGTTTCTCGTTACTCGGCGAAGGCGAGGCGCCGGCGGAGCTCATTGCCCTGGCTAAAGAGAAGGTGTTTATCGTGCTGCATTCGCCCGACGATGATCGCCGGGGCAACCCCAAGTTCCTTCGCGAATGCCGGGATGTCCTTGATTGCGAGGGTCCTGAGTGCCGGCTCACGCTCGTGTGGGATCAGCATCCGGGAAGCGAATAGATCAGCCTCGCGCTCTAGATCGTCCCATCGGTTCGCTGGCTCATCGTCGCTCGGGGTCAGTCCCTCAAGGAAGAAGTCCTTCTTGCGGTGCAGCAGCACATGGCCTGCCTCGTGGAAAAACGTGAACCAGAAGACGTCCTCCCACGCGTAGCGTAGGCTCAGCTGGACCAACGCCTTTCGGGGCGTTAGCCATCGGGTTGCCCCGTTCGCCCGTGCGCCCTTAAATGTGTCCATCACGACGAATGCGACGCCCGCCTCAGCGCACAGCTCGACGAGACGCGGGTGCCATTCACGTGGATTCAGGCAGGTCAGTCCGCGCACCTCCCCAAGCGTCGCTATGAGGCGGTCACCATCGTGGGGATGAGCGTCGATCCGGTTCGCCTCGTTCTCGGCGGCGTCCCCAAGTTCGAAGCCGAAGAAATGCGCCGGCTGCGCACGCTCAGCCGCAAAGGTAGCGAGCACGAGCTCGGGGAACTACTGCTGGCGCTTGCTCAGCGCTGGGCCGTTAGCTTCGAGGACATGGTGATCGCCACCGAGCGGTCTGCTCAGGAGGTTACGCAGATCATCGAGATTTTTTGTCGGCATGACGAGATATGCCGGGCGAACGCTGTGACAGATCGCCTCCGTCGCCACGCGCTCAGCTTCACGTAGTCGGCGGCGGGCTGAGCTGACGTGGGAGAGCGTTGCTCAGTGTCCGCGACTCGAACTACGGTCGGGGACATCGCGACTGGGAATGTTGGTCAGCCAGCGTGTTAGCGAAAGGGCAGGGCGCAGCCGTAAGGGATTGTGGATCGGTGCCCAGTCGGGGTCAAGGCGCTCTCGATACGTGAGCGAGGGTGCCTGTGCGCGGCTATTTCTCATCTTCTGGGCGAGACGTTCGATCCGCCCGGGCGTCCTGTCCTGCATCGCCGAGGTCGTCGCGGGCGATGAACCAACTGGTGCCGTGGCGGGCTCGTGTTGCCTCGACGTACGCGGTCTCCTTGCTGGTCTGCCAGCCGCCGGTGAGCACGACGGAGCGCTCGACGGTCGCGCCCTGCTGGCGGTAGACATGCTGCGCATACGCCAGCCTCAGCGACTCCAGATCCTCGCCGGCGATCTTCAAGGTGCGCCGTGACCCGTCGAGGGTGACGGTCACACCCCGCTCGCGGACGGCGCTGATCTGGCCGCGGGTGCCGTTCTCGACCCGTGGCTGCCCCCGCGGGCGGTGTTGTGCGGTGAACGCGATGAGGTCGCCTTCGCGTAGGCCGTAGTGGACGCCGAGTAGCGAGATCTCGTGGAGGCCGAGTTCGCCGCGCTGCGCGCGTAGGTGTGGCTGGCTACCGGAGGGGGCGGGGGTCCGCTCTACTACGCCGTCCTATGGACCTTCTTTTCCGTGCTGGTCACCGTCTTCGTGGTCGCGGTCGTAACGACCTACTGTGTTGTGCTCGCGTAATGGCTATCACCACGCTCAAGACCGAACAGCTCACCGATGCAGAGCTCGACAAGCTGTTAGCGAAAAGCAAAGCTCACTGGCTCACACAGGCGAAGCGCGCCTTCAAATACATGACGCAGCTAATCCCCGAAGAAGCGATCCACCCCGACGACCTGATACCCAGCCTTGTGATCGCGCTGGAACTAGATACCAAACTGACGGACTACCTCGACAAGAATAAACTTGGCCAGAAATACTGGTTCACGTACTTCGCCGAGTACATCGTCGATGAGGTGTGGGATGAACTATGAAGGAGGAAACCATGACCGATGACGAGATTGGCTCGCTCGCGAAGAGGTACGTCGATGAGAGCGTTGCCGCCGGGGGGGCCTCCCCGTCAGCGAATACTTACGACGCGGCAATAGCGAAGGTCGAAGCGGAGACCCGCAAGCTGCTGGTGGCTTCTGAACGACGGAACGACGCAGACCGAGAAGCCGTCGCCTGTTAGCCACGTCACGGACTTGGGTTGCTCAGAAGACCGTCAAGCCGTACAACTCGGCGATGCGTAGCAGCGCCTCGTCGTTGCGTGGGATGGGGCGTCGCTCCTGCTCATCGAGCGCGACGTTCTCGAAGAGCGCCCAGCACTCCCACTCCGAGGAGAGTCGGGACAGATACCGGATGCCCGCGAACTTCATGCGGTCGTTTGCGTCGCGTTGCTCGTAGGCCCAGCGTCCGATCCAGCGGGTGATGCGACGATCGCCGCCGCGGACCGTAGGTGTTGAGCGCTGCTGAGTTTGGGCACGAGCGAGGCTGCTTGTGCTGTTGATGGTGGTGATGGTGCTCGCGGAGTTGGCAGGCTTGGCGCGTTTCTGAACGCGTGAGAGCCCTCCCGT
>JBEKYV010000078.1:0-10674 GCA_049510515.1 Solirubrobacteraceae bacterium
CATGCCCACAGGCAAACGACGTGCCCACGACCATCACTTACTTCTTCTTTCGTACCCCACCCACCGATGCCCACCCAAAACGGCACCAGCATGCCCAAACTCAGCGGCGCTCAACAGCTCCCGTACATTGCATCTCGGCGGATCGCCTGGGGTGAGGAGCCGGGAACTCGACCAATCTCGATACCGCACCGGTACCGCAGATCTCTGTCCGTTTCGCCCGCTATTGTCCGTGTATGGTCGCACCCTTCCCGGCGCAGCCTGGAGCCACATACCGCTCCACAGAGCCAAATGCGGCTCCTGGCCTATAAGCGGCGGACGAGGTTCGAACTCGCGACCTCAAGCTTGGGAAGCCGGGGGCGGTTGGGGCTTTCGGCCCCGCAAATCAACGTGTTCTCGGAAAACCCATGCGGCCGTGGCAGCACGGTGGCAGCAAATCTCGCGGGTTTTGGGCGCCGCCGAGAGCCTTGAGCGCACACGACGCGGGGAGAGGCAGGCGAGCAAGCCGACATACCCTTGCGGACTTGCCGGTCTCGGATCGGCCTGAGCTGCCCATCCGGCACGCGGGGTCGACGTTCCTCCGCCGATGCCAGCCGACGGGTAACGCGATAGGACTTTGGGTCGAGCGTGGTGGGCATAGGAAAAGTGTCCGTGCTTGCGACCACCAAGCTTACGACCGCCACAGGACGAACGGCGTCACTACGAGTCCGGGGAGAGTCCTAACCTTTGGGGGCGATGTTCGACATGCGAGCCCTTCCCACCGCGGCTGCGGTGCTCACCGTTCTGAGCGAGCGCGATCAGGAAGTCCTGCGCGATGTCGCTGAGAGGCTGAGCCCCAAAGAGATCGCCGAACACTTCAACATCCCGGAGGACGAGCTGTACCGCTTCATCGCCTGGGTCCTAGAGGAGATCCAGCCAGCCCCCAACAGCGACACAATGCGCGAGGTGCACGCGCGCCACGCAAGCCATCCTGCCGACCAGTCCGACATCGAGGAGTTCGAGCGGCGCTTCGGGTCATCCTTGCCGCCCGACGACGAGGGCTGACCGCCGGTGGCCAGACAGATCGGACGGGACAATGCTCCTGACCATTTCAACAACGCGTCCTCGCTGCCCAACCAACCCGAGGCTGCTGAGATGCCGCCGCACCCGCAACCAAGTAGCGGCCAATCGAGCCCCATTTTGGTTGGGGACGTCCTCTATCTACACGACACCATCACGCATTTCTCCCGCAAGGACGTGCTGCGATGGTGCATCGTCACCGCGATCATCGGCCGCAACGTTCGCGTTGCCGGCAGATCGACTACACGCCAAGACGGTGTGCCGATCCCTGCGACCGCGATGGCAGAGTTCACCGCCGACGGATGGATCCCGCGACCCGCGGTGCGGATCGCGCTTGCGGAGGCGCGAGCCGCACACAACATCGGCCCGCTACCCAACCACTACCTTCAACAGGTGCTGTTCTATCTCAACGAGACGATGCCATGACAGACAGTCGACTCCGACAATTGCGCCGCTTCGTCCGCGAAGGCCAGCTACCAGGCGACCTCGTGCAGGAGCTCCGCTCCGTCGTTCAGCGCCTTGTGCGGCTGCGTCTGCTGCCACCCAGCTTCTCGCCCTACGGCCAGTGGGACGAGGAAGCCGCCGAAGAGATCTTCAACGGCTGGTACACGGATCGTCTCCTAGCCCGCGGCCACCTCAAGGCACTCCTAGACCACTCGAGCACAGTCGGCAGTTTCCGACGGCTCGCCGAGCGCTCCCTCCGCCAACACCTCCTCAACACCCAAGACCGAACCCAGGCCCGCAACCTCTATCGGCGGCTCACCGCCATGCTCGCAGACGATCCCGCGTTCACCCTCACCCGCCCAGCTGAGCGCCCCCAAGACCGCTGGTACACGCTCGCCGCCACCGCCGCTACCGCGCCCGAATGGTCCGGGGACGACAGCCAGCTCGTCGCTCATGGGTGGGCCCTTGGCGACTTCACGATCATCCGCTACCGGGCGACAGCCACAAAGCTCTCGCCCGTCCTTGACACCGCCCAGCTCAAACGCTTCACCAGTGGGCTGCTCTCACGCACCGGGTGCGCGCTCACACCCGGGCTGATCATGCGCACCCTCTCCCACCGCTTCGACCTCGGAGAAGTCTACGTCGAGCAGCTTCAGGAATCCGACGACACCCCCGCTATACAGGCCTCCCGGCCGCCCACTGATGAGGATCTCGCGCTGCGCGAGACCGCGCTCGCGATCCTCGCCGAACTCACACCCCGGCAGGTCGAAGTGCTGCGGCGCACCCCCGATGACAAGGTCCTCCAGATCGCCGCCGCCGTCAACTGCTCCGCCGGCACCGTTGTCAATGAGCAGCGCCGCATCGGTCAGCTCGTGAGCCGCATGAGCGACAGCGATACCGAGCGCGACACACTCCTGAACGTGCTCGCCGATCTCGTTTACTCCAATACTGATGATTGACACTCGATGCCCAGCCCTGGCGGACCTGTTCGCCGACCCGCCCGCCACCACAGTCGCCGAGCACGCCGCCAGCTGCCCTCGCTGCCGGACACTCCTCCAGAGTATGCCTGCCAGACTCGGCCCACCCGAAGCCTCCAGCCCCCTCGAGAGCAGACCCCACGCAGAGGCTCCGCCCGGATCCGTGAGCCTCGTCAGCGATCTCGACGGCGACACGCTGCTGCCCGTGGTCGTGCTCACCGAGGGTGAGGACGCGCTCACGGTCGTCCCCCTAAGCCCCACGGTCGAGCTTGCAAGCGAATGGGACCTGCGTCTCCCCGAAACCCTGCTCGGGTACCCCGTGATCGCACAGGTCTGGAACCACGGGACGGTGCTCCCCGAGCAGGCCATCGAGTGCGTCGCCACGGTTCCCATCCCCGACCTCGACGCGCTGCAGCGGCTGGTGCGGGCCGCGAGCGCCAGCGCCAACCCACCAGAAGGGCTGCGCGTCGGGCCACCGGTCGTTGACGACCAGGACCCACGGCTGTTGTTCCAGGACGCCCAGGCAGAGCTCGCTCATTCCTTCTGGGAGCCGACGCTCGCTCTTGCGGGTGCCGCGACACTCGGACAGCTCGTTCACCACCGCCGCGAAGAGCTCCAGATCCCCGCCGGCGACATCGAACGGCTCAGCCAGCCCCATGGCTGGCTCACGGGGCTCGAAAACGACACGCTCGACCTACTCCGAGCGCTACCATCCAGCGCCCTCGCCGCCACAATGCGCGTGCTGCGTATTACCGCCAGCCAGCGCCTCGCACGCATCCTCAAATGGACGATCGAGGCTCGCCGGCCCACCGCCGGGACCGCCCTTGCTCGCAACGCATCTGACCGCCAAACCCAACCGGGTGTGGACGTCGATGAGTACATCCAGGATTTCTTGCGCGACCTCCAAGGAGACGAGCCATGAGTTGGATCCTGCATCTCTCAGACCCACATCTGGGGGAGGTCCCCGGACAGGATCTCGACGACGAGAAGAGCATCTTCGAGCATCAGCCCGACCTCGAGACCACTCAGCGCGTATTCCTGCGCACCCTGAGCATCATGGACCGCTTCGTTCAGCGCCACGGAAGGCCCCAGCTTGTCCTCGTCAGCGGCGACCTCACATTCGCTGCCCGTGACAGCGGCTTCGACGCCTTCAGAGATCTGCTCGCCCAACGCCAGGACGTCTTTCCCAAGAACCCCGCCGACATCGTCGTCGTCCCGGGCAATCACGATGTCGTCTGGGACGAGCCGCCCGCCACAGTGGAGCGCTACGCCAGTTTCCTCGCCGCAACACGCGATGTCGGCTGTACGACACCCCTTTTGGACGGCATCGACTTCGACAAGGACGACGGCACCCTCACCCCGGAGGCCCGTGATCACCCACATCTCGCCGCCACCGAAGATGTGCTCGTCATTCCGCTGAACAGCAGCAACTATTGCGGCATACCGGTCACCCCAAGAGGGGGATGGGACGAGGATGAATGGAAGGCAGCACTTACACCAGGCGGTGCCACCGCCAGCGATGAGATCATGCGGCAGCTCAAGAAGCTGCGACAGCAGGACATCGCACGGATCTCCCGCTCCCAGGTTGAAGCGCTCGGCCACTACTTCGAGCAAGCTGGCGCGCCCACCAACCCTTCCGACGACGGCAGGTTACGGATCGCGGTGCTCCACCACCAACTGCTACCGCTCTCCACCCGCGAGGAGCGAAAGGCGTTCGAGTCGATAGTCAACCTCGGGATGCTGCGCCAGCTTCTGCGCGACTACGGCATCCAGATCGTGCTGCACGGCCACAAGCACGAGAGCAGCCTCTACTGGGACACCATCGGCAGCGGCGACAGCGCCCTCGACGGGCCGCTGCACCGGATTCTCGTGGTTTCTTCCCCGGGACGGTTCGACGTGGGGGCACCGACGATGCGCGCAATCATGCTTGAGGGCCCATCCTCGGCTCGCAACGCGCGGATCATCACCTTCGCAGGCGCCTCTGCGCACCGTCGTAACCCCAGCGTGGTAGACGAGCAGACCGTTCCGCTTTGGGAGGCCGCCATGCAAGCCGACCGGCGTCCTCTGACCGTCATAGCCGCTGAGACGGCACACGCGACATACGGACGAATCCGGGCGCTATTCGAGCTCACCAATGGCCAGCCGCGTCAAAACCTCGTATGCGAAATCGACGACCCCACAGGCACAGACCGCTTGCCGCCAGACTACCCGGATGTTCCCGGCACCAGTGGGGATCACTGGCTTCGTCAGCTCGTCGACTGGTGGCAGCTCGAGCGCTCCGAGCTCGTCGGACGGCACCTCGCACCGTTCAACCATGGCGAGCGGATCCACACCCGCTGGGGCGACCAGGTTCGCCGCGCCGTACGGATACTCGACGCACGCGCAGATTCAAGCCGCGCGCTCGTTCAGCTCGTGAGCCCCAGGGAGACCGGCCGCTACACCGACGACGAGCGCAATCTATACCAGGGCTCCTACCCGGCTCTGGTGCTCGCCGAGTTTGGCATCGTGGAGCGGGACAGCACCCGGATGCTCGACTGCTTCGCCTACTTCCGTAAGCAGGAGATGCAGTATTGGTGGACCGTCAACGTCGCGGAGCTCGCACGTCTACAAGAGGCCATCCGCAGCCGGCTGGCCGACCCGCCAAGCACCGGGCGAATCGTCACATTCGCAGCGATCGCACTCTGGAAGACTACCCTCCCTCGCGTCGCCGTCCCCGTGGTCGACCTTCTCATCGAGGAGCCTGACCGCCTCTGGGGCCTCGCGTTTGCCGTGGCCTACCCGAACGCCGCCACCGCCACCGCCCGCGCCGACTGGGCGCAGATCCTCGCGGATCTTCCTGGAGCAGGCCGCGATGAGCCTCCGAGGCCCCGCGTCGGCGCGCATCAGCTACGCGACCACATGGGGCAGCTGGCCCCACTCGCGCCAACCACGCAACTGAAAGCGGTGCATGCTGCCCTTGAAGATCTCTGCCAGCAGTACGATGCGTTGGAGAACGTCGACAAACTCAACGCCAGCGCCTCTGGGCTGGTCCGCCAGCGGGTCCAGGCACTCGGGGACGCCGTCCAGCAGGCGCTCGGCACTCTGGCGGCATGAGGCACACCATGTCGACCGCCAAAAGACATACCGTGTGCAGGATGACCGACGGTGCCTTCCAGGATTTCGCGTTGCGCCTCGCGCCGTTCGCTGCCTCCGTCGCGAACTACTGCGACCACGTCGAGCACAACGAGAGCGCCAACCGCGCGTGGGTGACCGACCCTGCTGCCTCACTGCGCGACGCCGCCAGCGAGCTGGCAGCCAGCGCGAGGCTGTCGATCATCGAGCTGTACGCTGAGCGGCTAGGGGAGATCGAGGCGCGCAACGTCGCAGCTCGCCCCGGTGGCCACGACGGCCACCACGCCGCCCTCCAAGCACGCACCTGGCGCGACATCCAGCTCGTGCAGATCGACCACGACCGCCACTACCACCCCGATGTCGTCGGGATGCCAAAGCTCGATCAGCTGCGCCACTGCGCCCTGCACCTCGCGAAGATCGTCGGCGCGTTCGCCGAACCCCGAGAGCACCAAGAGCTGCTGAACCGTCGCCTCCCGGACATCTTGCTGTTCGGAGTCAAGCTCGCGACCGTCATGGGTGTGCGCCTCGCAGACGAGCCGCTACCCACACAGATGGCGGCGCACGCCGCCGGCGTCTCGGGCCCTATGTCGGCGCAGACGCAGGTTTCGGTAGACACCCATTGAACTGCCACTTCGGGGGATAGAACGGCGCCGGCAGAGGCTCAGTTGACTGGGCGAACGTCGCCTTGATCCGCACGCGGTTCGAGTGTAGCTCGGGAAACTGCACCCGGGCGTACTTATCAAGCTCACAGAACAGGTTCTGGCAGTCGATCGCGTGAAGCGGACGGTGCCCGAACAGCCTCGGTACCGGGAGCCCCAACGTCCCGCACGCCTTGTCCTGCTGGGCCACCATCCCGTGGATAATGCCCGGCATCTCCCGGCGGTGTACCTCCGGGAAAACCTTCCTGATCCCGCGCTCAGCACCAGGGCCGGGGGCGGTGAACTCGTCCTCTGAGAAGTCGATCAGCTCCGAATAGTTCAGGTCGATGGCGAGCTGGTAGGCCATGAACGGCCCGATCAGCGGAAACTCGGCCAGCGCCTCGTATACCGCCCGCAGCGAGCGTACCCGCGCGAGCGCCCTGGGCAGACGCCCGCCACGAACCATGCTCGCCACGAGCGAGATGTGGTTCAGGTGCTTGCGGTCGTGCCCATAGGCCTTGTTGGCGCAAAGGATGAACGCGCTGGTGTAGATCGGCCCCGTACGCCGCAGCTCCTCCAACACAGCCGGGAGCCTGCGATCGCGGAGGGTGGCCCGCCGGATCGGCCCCAGCCGCTCCTCAAGCGCCCGCCATGTCGCAGGGCGTGAGAACAGCCGGAACAGCACGATCCGCGCCACCTCGTCCTCGGGGGTGAGCCCCAGGTCGCTGTAGATGACGTGGCGGATCAGGTACTGCGAGACACGGTCCGATGCACGCCACGGGTTCGTGAACCGGTAGCGCGCGAGGATTGGGTCCTCCGTCCATGGCGCTGGGAACCCTTCCAGGCGTTGTTCGAAGATCCGCTGGCGCTCGGCGGCAAGCTGCCAGTAGGCGTGGTACACGTCATCCCGGCGGCGCATCCCCGCCAGCATGCCAGGTGCCCCCGACGGCTGCCTGCGCTAGCCACCCTCCCGGCCTATCAAGCGCTGCAGGAAGGAGCGGGAGTGCTTGTCGAGAGTCATGTCAGCGTGCCCGGCGATGACGGTCAGCTCCCCGGCCTGGAAGCCGGTCGCGGTGGCAACATAGCTTTGCAACTGCGCGAGGCCGAGCAGGTTGCCGTACCCCTTGCGGATCATGTCCTGGTTGCGGTATAGGGCCAGACAGTCAAGGCGCTCCGGGTACTTGCCGTCCCCGCCGAGTTGGAACGCGAGGTGCGCCATGCAAGGGAACCCCATCTGCTTGCTGATGTCCTTCTCGCCCGCATAGATGTTGATCTGGTACCGCGCACGCCACCGGCGGCCCTCTCGGGCGGCTCGAAGCTTCGTGACGGTCTCTGCGAGCTGCGAGGTGCCGCTGGCGCCCGGGTTGGGGTAGCTGCAGATACGCCCGAAATACGTGCCCTGCAGGCTTCCAAGGCGGCGCAGCACCTCGTAGTCCTCCAGATAGCAGGCGGCGAGCTCGCTCGGCTCCGGGTAATCCTCTGCAAGTGCGGCCGGGAAGATTGTGTTTGCGACCTCCTGCACGTCCTGGTGTCCGGCGGCGCGCAGCAGCGCGTCCACACGGGCACGGATCGCGGGGTTCTCGGGCAACGGATGCAGCATCCGCGTCACCAGATGCGTCGTCTCGTGGTGCGGGCAGTCCAGGAGCGTCGCGCATGCGCCGACCCAGCCCTCCGAGACACCCGACACCTCAATGGTACGAGCATTCATACCGCCACTCCCTGTGTTGGAACGAACAGCCCGACGCGAGGCCGCTCCACCATCAGTCGCAGATCAAGGGAGCGACCGTCCTGTCTCAGTACGAGCGTCGCGGGTCCCGAATCCATGTCGGGCGAGAGGTCTATCTGCCATCTCGGCGGGGTGAGCAGATCGTTCGCCGCCAGCAACTCTCCGCGGGTGCCTGGCGGCAATGTCTCCACATCCCATCCGGCAAGATCGAGTAGCAGCCGGTCACCGCAGCGCGGGACGAGCTGGCTATCCGCGTCGGCCCCCGAGAGCAGCCAAACGTCGCTGCGCCAGCCACCCTGCGGCGAGTTCGCTGTCAGCTGCTGCTTGATGCTCTTCAGCGGCGTTTCACTCCAAGACGTGGCGGCTGCGCTGCCCAGGAGCTTAAGGCTGGCAAGGTGCACACACATCGCGCGGAAGCTCGTACCGAGCCGCAGAGCCAGCGCGTAGGCATCCAGCGGGGACTGCGGCTGCTTGCGCCCGAGGCGATCAAGTGCCGGCTCAACGGCCTCCGGCGGCATCAGGAACCAGGCGGCGAAAGCCTCCGCGAGCTTCTCCTCCACCGACAGCTCCCCGCGAGCTCGACGTGGCTCGGTGTCACGATCGACTCGGCCACCGTGGTCGAAGACGTGATGCCCGAACTCGTGAGCGCCGCTGTAGCGCTGTAGCGCCAGCGGGTGCGAGGCGTTCAGGATCGCGCCCGGCCGACCACCAAGCGACGCCGGCAGGTACAGAGCGGCGCAGCCCTCGAGCTTGCGGAAAATGACCTTCAAGTTAGCGGCACTCATCGCGTCGAACACCTCGATGCGCTGGAAGGTGTTCAGCGCGAGATCCTCCTGTGCCTCAGCCGCAGCGATCATCGCCACCCGATGCGCCTCATTCCAGTGCATCAGTCCTCAACGGTGTGACGCAGGTAGCAGGCGAAACGCACCGCCTCGGCGTGGTCGTGTGCGGTTAGCCCGCGGGTGAGCCGCGCGATCGCGGCTGCCGTGTCCCCGGCCGGCTCCGGATCCCGGCAGAGATACGCAGGCGTACATCCGAACACGCGCGCCAGCCGGTGAATGCTCAGCTCATCCAGAGGGCGCTCGCCCGTCTCGATCTCGCGCAACCGGGTTTCCTCCATGCCAGCCGTGGCCGCGACCTCGCTAAGGGCGATTCCGAGGTACTCGCGTGTTTCACGTACGCGCCGTGCGGGCATATCCATATTCATGCCGCGTTCTGATTGCGGGCGAGCCCGTACAGGTGGGAGGCGAGCGACTCGATGGACTTGAACGCATGGGCGTCGCTCTTCGTCGGCTTGAGCTTGAAGCCGAGCCGCCGCGCGGCGCGAACCCCCGCCTTGACGAGCCACACAGAGTCATACGGGCATTCAGCGCCAGCCACCAGTGCTTCCGTCTCAATGTCGACAGGGTCGCGACGGCGCATCTCCGCGAGCGCCCGGATGATCTCCGTGCGCGCCTCACGCCGGCTCATCTGCCCACGCCCTCAGAACTATCTGTCGCGGTGGCTGCGCAGCAGCGAGCGCCGCCACGTGCCGTGGCCCGACATCGAGATCCTCCACCGTCAGGTGCTGGACGGTTCCCTCCAAGACATCCAGGTCGCTGATGGCGCGTTCCGCGAGAGCATCCCTGTGCGCCTTGACCACCGCCTCCTTGCGGGTCCACGACCGCAGCCATACGCGCGGCCGATCCACCATGCGCGAACCACGGAACACTGCAAGCTCCCCAGGCGACAGGGTAAGCTCGGCAACCTCGTCCAGATCACCGTCCTGCGCTGCGCTTACGTGCTCCACATCAACGCCCACCGTGGCTCGGCTGACTGCAAGGAGAGCAAGATCCTCAGAGTGGCTGAGACTGATCTTCAGGCCCAGAGTCCGCGGCGGCTCGCCGTGACGGACAGTGAGCGGCACGAACGCCGGCGCGCAATTCAGATACACCCCAAGCACCTCCCGCATGGCGCCATGGGCAATCACGAAGCGGTCCCGCTGCAAGCCACAGCGGCGCTCGACCCGCGCTCGTTCGGCTGCCGAGAGGACCCTCAGGTGCCGCTCAACGGCACCGTCGAGCGGTATCCGCCAGACATCCACCACGCCTTGATCGAGCACCGCCATCCATGAGATCGTCTTGAGCATTTCAATCCCTGTAGTACCGGCCTTCGCCGCGCGCATTCAACTCCGCCCACTTCATGTTCTTGCGCCGCCGTCGAGAAGAGGCTGGTGCGATCCGCTCGCCCTGACACCGCGACCCCGGCTGCTGCCACACGCTGCCTCAGTGCAACCGACTTTCGCCCGACATCGGAGACAAACGCACGCGATTTCGTGGCGAGAGTGGCGAGAGGGCGTGTGGCCGCCGCTACTGGAGCAGCAGTTCGATCGCCCGTAGCTGGTCAGCCGCGCCCAGCAGCGAGATCGCGCGCAGCGCGTACACAACACGCTGCGATTGCGGGGCACGCGCGCCCATCTGCGCAAACCGCGCCAGCGCAAACTCCATCGGGTCGTATTGCGGCGACTGCGCGATGTACCTCTCAAGCTTGCGCAGTGCGACAATCACTGCGCGTAGCAGGGTGCCGTCGCACGCGGGGGCCGTGCTGGTCCAGCCCCACACAGTGGCGAGCAGCCCGAAGCACAGGATGTCGAGCTTTGCGTGGGGAACCGCCCGTTTGGCCGCGTCGATCATGCGCGCGACCCACCGCTCGAGCTTATCGGGCGCCTCACCGTGGACGTGCG
>JBEKYV010000079.1:0-19933 GCA_049510515.1 Solirubrobacteraceae bacterium
GGAGCCAAAGGCGCGGAAGGCAAAGAAGGGAAAGAAGGGAAAACCGGCGCCACCGGGGCCGCAGGAGCCAAAGGCGAAAAAGGCGAAAAAGGAGAAAAAGGCGCGGGCTTCAACACCGGGGAATACGGCGCGCTCACAGAACGCTCACAGAACACCGAATACGAACCGTCCCCCACCGAACCGGTGCAGGTTATCCTGACGGTGTCGTGTCAGACAGCTACGGAAACCACCATCCAGGTAGCCGTTGGCGCCACCGTCATCGCGGAAGATGTGGTCAGCAAAGCGGCCACCGGGACGACCAAGGTGCCGATCACGTTCATCGTGCCAGCCGCGAAGAAGTGGAAAGTCGCCACCAACGCGGGGATCACTCTCATCAGGTCGACCTACCTCACCCTGTAGCCGGGACGCCCGCTCAAGGAAGAGGGCGGGCGCTCGCGCCGCTACGCGACGTCGGCCAGCTCAGGACGTGGCTGCTCCGGAGAAGCCGACTCCTGATCGTCGACTTCGGCGGCGGCGCCCCCGAGATCCGCTCGCTCAGGCACCGATCCATTCTGCTCCGAGGCCGACACGGGGGCACCCTGTGCCGGTGGCAACCGCCGCGAGAGCACCTTCGAGACTCCGTTGCCAGCCATCGACACCCCATACAGCCAGTCAGCTGCCTCCATCGTGCGCTTCTGGTGGGTGATCACGATGAACTGAGCACGGTCGGCATACCGGCGCAGCAGCGAGAGGAAGCGCTCGAGGTTGAGGTCGTCAAGCGCCGCCTCGACCTCGTCCAGGATGTAGAAGGGGCAGGGGCGCGCGAGGAACACCGCAAACAGGAAGGCGAGCGCGGTCATCGACTTCTCTCCACCGGAGAGCAGCGAGAGACGCTTGGTGGACTTGCCGGCGGGGGTGATCTCGATCTCCACCCCCAACAGCTCCTCGCCGGGATCGTAGGCCGAGCCGGGTGTGTCGAGGTCATCGCCGGCCTCCCGATCGCCACCCTCCCGATCCCTGCCCTCTCCATCGCTGCCCCCGGCGGCGGCGCGCCCGACCGCGCCCTGCTCCTCGCGCTCCGCGGCAGCCTCCCCGTCGCGCTCCTCGCCCCCGCCCGCCGCGCCGGTGCCACCGCCCACACCCAACGCGGCGCCTGGCAACGGCTGGCCGCCGAGCACCGGCCGGGGTGCGAGCGCGTCCTTGACCAGCCGCAGCTCACCGCCACCGCCTGGGAAGAGGTCGCGCGTGAGCTCCTCGAAGTTGCGGGCCGCGGCCTCGAACGTGGCGCGGAATCTCTCGTGGATCTGGCGGTCGGTGTCGCGGATCAGGGTGCGCAGCTCGCGCAGCGCGGTCTCCAGGTCGCTGCGGCGAGCCTCCAGCTCCTCGACGTGGGCGAGCGCCTCGGCGTACTCCTCTTTGGCGAGCGGGTTGACCGGCCCCAGCTGCTCGCGGCGGCGGCGCAGGCGCTCCAGGCGCGCGGTGAGCATCCGCACCTGCTCGGCGTCCAAAGGCTCGGGATCATCCTCCTCGAGTGTCTCGAGGGCCTCTCCTTCCGGCCCGTACTCCGCCGCCACGGTCTCGTCCGTGGGCGCGGCATCCCCCTCAGGCGCGGCCTCCTCCGCGGGCACAGCCTCCTCCCTGGGCATGGCGTACTCCGCGGGCGCAGCCTCCTCGACCAGCGCGACACCCTCCAAATCCAAATCCGACTCGCCCTCCCCCGACTCGCCGGCCACCGCAGGCAGCTCCAACTGCTCGCGCACCGTGCGCAGCTCCAGCACGGCCTCCTCGGCGTGGTCGCGCAGACGCTGCGCGGAGACCTCGGCGGCGGTGACGGCCTCGCCCTGGGCGCGCAGACGCGCCTGGATCTCGGCCTCCTGGGCCGCACAGGCACGCAGCTCGCCCGCCATCTCCTCGCCGGCGGCGCGGTAGCTGTCGAGCTCCCGCTGAAGCTCCGCTGCGCGCGCGAGCACCGCCTCTCCGGCCGCGTGCAATGCAACCGCGAGCCGCTCGGCGAGCGGCTCGAGCGCGGTGTCGGCAGCGTGCTGAGCATGCAGGCGCTCCAAGCGCGCCACGCGCTCGGCGTGTTCGCGGGCGAGGCGCTCGGCAGCGCGGCGCTCGGCGGCGAGCTCGCCCTCCAATTGTGCGCGACGCACCGCGAGCGGCCCCTGCCCTGGGGCAGCACGGCGCTGCTCGATCAGCCACGCGGTGTGGCGCTCGTGCTCCAGGGCACGGGCATGGTCGCGCACGGTCTCGCGAAGCGCGCCGTCAGCCTCTTCGCGCATCAGATCCGCGGCCGCAGCCGCAGCCTGCGTGTGCTCGGCGGCGGTGCGCGCGGCGTGCTCCGCGGCGGCCGCCCGCTCGGACGCCACGATCAGCTGCTCGCGTTCGTTGCGGCGCGCGAGAACCCGCTCGGAGCCACCCTCGGCGACCTGGCGCACCTCGCCGGTGGCGGCAAACCACACGCGCCCTTGTGGGGTAACAGCAACGCCCGCGAAGTCGTCGGGAAGATCCTCAAGGCGCTCCAGCACCCACGTGTCGGCGAGCAGCCCTCGCGCGAGCGCGAGCACGGGCGCGGGCCCATCCACCAGCTCGATCAGGGGACGCGCGCCCGCGGCCGGGGGAGCGGACGCCGCGGCCGGCAGCGACTTCGGCGCGCGGCGGTCGGCCAACAATGCAGTGGCGCCGTCGGGCCCAGCACGATCGAGTAGCGCGCCGGCACCAGCCAAGTCGGGCACGATTGCGGCATCGAGGCGCCCCCCGAGCGCGGCCGCGAGCGCGAACTCGTAGCCGGGCTCCACGCGCAATGCCTCGCTCAGCGCCCGCGGGGTCTCCATCCCGGCACCGTCGCCGGCAGCGGCGGCAACCGACAGCGGGGCGGAGTGGCGCAGGAACTGGTTGACGGCAGCCAACTCGGAGCCCACCCGGGCGGCGTCGCGGCGAGCGGCCTCCACCGCGCGCTCGGCCTCGCGCAGCGCACCGCGGGCATCCTCGGCCTGCTCATCGGCCTCCACGCGGGCCTCGCGGGCCTCGGCGAGCGCGGCATCGAGCTCCGCGACCTCGGCGGCCGCCTCCTTGCTGGCCTGCTCCAACTCGGCGAGCTCCCGCTCCAGTTGCTGCTCGCGCTCGCGCTCCAGCTCGGCGAGCTCCCGCTCGATCGCGCCGATGCGCCGGCCGACCTGGGTCTCCGGGCCGTGTGCCCCCGACGGGTTGCCGTCGGCGTCGAGGGGCCCCTCCCCACCCTTTGCCGAAGCCTCCTCCAGCAGCTCGATCTCATGCGTGGAGCGTAGGATCCGCTCGGCCAGACCAGCGGCCGTGGTGGATGCCTGCTCGCCGCGCAGCTGCAGCCGCTCGGCGGCGGCGCCGGCATGCAGCGCGCGTCGCGAGAGCTCCTCGTGGCGCTCGGAGCGCTCCGCGAGTGCTCGCTCGGCCAGGCTGCGCCGCGCGACGATCTCCTGCAGGCCGCCTTCCACCTCGGTGCGTGCGGCACGTGCCGCCTGCACCTGGGTCTCTGCCTCGGCGAGCTCAAGGCGCCGCGCGCGCAACGCCTCGCGCGCCAGCTGTAGGCGCGCTTCGAGCATCTGACGCTCGAGGCGCTGGTGCAGCTCTGCCGCCTCGGCCTGGCGCTTGAGCGGGCGCAAGCGCGAACGGGCCTCGCGCTCGACGTCCAGCGCGCGGTCGAGGTTGTCCTGGGTGCGTTCGAGCTTCAGCTGGGCGCGGCGGCGGCGCTTGCGGTGCTTGCCGAGACCGGCGGCCTCCTCGATCAACAGGCGACGGTCGCGCGGCTTGGAGTTGACGATCGCATCGACGCGACCCTGGGAGATAACCGAGTGAGTCTCCTTGCCGAGGCCGGTGTCGGAGAGCACCTCGATCACATCCACCAGCCGGCAACGGGCGCCGTTGAGCCGGTACTCGCCCTCGCCGGAGCGGTGCAAGCGGCGCATGATCGAGATCTCGCTGAGCGGCAGTGCGACGGTGCCGTCGGAGTTGTCGAGCACGATCTCCACCTCCGCAGCGCTACGCGCCTGCACGCCACGGCCGCCGCCGAAAATCACGTCCTGCATCGACTGCCCGCGCACCGCGAGCGGCGACTGCTCGCCCATCGCCCACAGCACGGCGTCGGTGATGTTGGACTTGCCCGACCCGTTGGGTCCCACCACGACGGAGACACCGGGGCCGAAATCGAGGCGCGTGCGGTCGGGAAAGGACTTGAAGCCCTTCAGCGTCAGCGATTTCAAATACACGCGATCACGCCTGCAACTTCTCCACAGCCTCGCGCGCAGCCGCCTGCTCGGCGTGCTTCTTGCTGCGCCCGGAGCCGCTGCCCAGCGAACGGCCATCCACCGAGGCACCAACCTCGAAGGTGCGCTCGTGCGGAGGGCCGTGCTCGGCGATCACCTCGTAGGTGACCAGCTCCCCGCGCTGCGCCAACAGCTCCTGCAGCGTGGACTTGAAGTCCACGGGGTTCTCCAACGCCTGCTCGATCTCCGGGCGAAATGCCTCGACCACGGCCTCGGCGGTGCGCTCGTAGCCGAACTGGAGGTAGCACGCCCCGATCACCGCCTCGATCACCGACGCCAGCACCCGCTCGGTAGCACCGAGCAGCACCGCGTTCTCCTGTACCCCCACCGGCGCCGCGGCGCGCAACCTCTCCGGCACCTTCAGGCGCTCGGCAACCGCTCGGCAGGAGGGCCCCGAGACCGCCTGCGCGCGAATCTTGGTCAGCCGCCCGGCCCCGAAGCGCTCGGCCTCCAAACGCGGGTAGAGGTGCGCCGTGACCGCCAACCCCAGCACCGAGTCGCCGAGGAAGGCGAGGCGCACATAGGAGTCGCTGCGCCGCTCGCTCCACGAAGCGTGCGTGAAAACCTGGCGGGACAGCTCCTCGGGAAGCTCCTCCAAGAGCGCGTTCAGCAGCTTCATCCGCGCGCATCAAACCTCGGCGGGGGCTTGCGCCAACACGAAGTCAACCGCCTGCCCCACGGTCCTGATCTCGACGGCCTGCTCGTCAGAGATCTGCACGCCATAGGTGTCCTCGAGCTCCTGCACGAGCGTGTACAGGTCGAGGGAATCGGCCTCGAGGTCCTCCTTGAAGCGGCTGTCCTCCACGATCTCATCGGGGTCGATCTCGAGCTCGTCGGCGAGGTGGTCGCGGATTAGCTCGTATACCTGCTCGCGGGTCATCTCTGGTGGAGGCTACCGCCCCGCGCGGATGACGGCCCCCAACACCGGTCCCAGCCGAATCAGGCTACATCTCACCGCGCCGGCCGAGATCGGCGCTCACTCGCTCCCGGAGCGGCTGGGAGCGGTCCGCAGCGCCCCTGCCTGCTCCAGCGTCTCATGGGTTCGCCCCACCAGATCCTCCTGCGCGCCACGCGCCGCGCGCAGGATCGCCTGCGCAAAACCGTGGCGGGTGAAGCTCCCGTGCGGCACCACCCCCAGCCGGCGCAGCCCCAGCAGATAGGCACCTCCCTGGCCCTCGGGGTCGATCTCCTCACGGAACGCGCGCAGCGCCGGGCGCAGCAGTACACCGCCGAGCTTCGCACGGGAGCTGGAGAGAGCGGCATCGCGGATCGAGCGCAGCATCGTCTGCGAGACCCCCTCCATCACCTTCAGCGCGACGTTGCCGGTGAAGCCATCGGTGACGATAACGTCGGCGGCGCCGCTCGTCAGGTCGCCACCCTCGACGTTGCCGACCAGCTCAAAGGGAACTCCTTCGCCGCCCGGCTCCTCGGCCACGGCTGCCAGGCGCTCGGCGAGCTGCGCGCGCGCGGCCACCACCAGGGGGCTGCCACGCCCCTGCTCCTCGCCATTGGATAGCAGACCCACGCGTGGACGCCGCACGCCAAGCACCACCCGCGCGAGTGCCGCCCCCATGAACGCAAACTGCACGAGGTGCTCCTCGCGCGCCTGCGCGTTGGCCCCCACGTCGAGCAATGTCACCGGATTGCCCGGCACGGGCAGCGGCAGGGCCAGCGCCGGTCGGTGGATGCCGCGGGCGCGCTTGATGTTGAAGAGGCCCGCCGCCAGCGCCGCTCCGGTGCCCCCCGCGCACACCAGCGCCTGTGCACGGTCCTCCGCCACCGCGCGCGCGGCCTGCACGATCGAGGCCCCCGGGCTCGCGCGTGCGGCGCGGGCGGGATCGGAGCTCTTGGCGATCGACAGCGGCGCGTCGATCAGCTCGACACCGGCGATCGATGTCCCACTGTCCGCCCCGAGTGCGCTGCCAAGCTCCGCCGACCCGGCGCCGATCTCCTCCAGCGGCCCAAACAGCAGCACGTGCACGCCCTGCCGCGCGGCGAGCTCCGCGCCCGCCGCCACCTCCGCCGGTCCAAGGTCAGCGCCGTTGGCGTCGACCGCGACCACCGGGTCAGTGGTCGTGGTCGTGCTCCTCTGCGTGTTCGACCGGGACGGCGACCTCGCGGCCCGCGTAGGTGCCGCACACGCCGCACACCCGGTGGGGGCGGCGTGGGCTGTGGCAGCGCGGGCAGACGCTCAACGCGGGCGCCGTGATCTTGTGCTGCGCGCGGCGCTTGGCGGTGCGACTGTGCGACTGCTTCTGCTTGGGGACGGCCATCGGTCCGGGAAGGCTAGCAGCCGCGGGGCAAGCCGGCGCGGCCGCGGGCACACTCGCCGGCCGTCGCCTACCAGCTCAGCTCGCGCGGTTTCGCCCGGCGCGGCCGCAGGCACACTCGCCGGCCGTCGCCTACCAGCTCAGCTCGCGCGGTTTCGCCCGGCGCGGCCGCAGGCACACTCGCCGGCCGTCGCCTACTCCAGCTTCAGCTCGCGCAGCTTCGCCCAGCGCGGGTCGGGCTCGCGCTCGTGGTGGTGCTCCGGGCCTGCCTCGTTGAGGTCGGCCGCGCACACCGGGCAGAGGCCGGCACAGTCGGCGCGGCACAGCACCTGCGTGGGGAAGCTGAGCACGAGCGCGTCGTGGGCCCACGCCGCGAGGTCGAGCGTCTCGCCGCGGATATAGGGGCTCGACAGCTCCTCCCCTCCTCCGGGGCGGTCGACCTCGCGGGCGTCCACCTCCACCTCGGGCGCGGCCCCCATCAGACAGCGCATGCAGGGCCCCGCCAGCGCCGCGGTGAAATGCAGCCGCAGCGCATACCCGTGCCCCACCATGCGCGAGACGTCCAGCGTCACCGCCGGGTGGGGCGGCTGGGCGACATAACGCTCGCCGCCCAGAGCCAGTGGCTCGATCTCCACGGCCAGCTCCAGGCGCCGCCCCTCGCCGGCGCTCAGATGCAGGCTCTCCAGATCGAGCTTGTCTGTCAGCGCCGGCACCGCTAACAGGCTAGCTTCAATCGGCCGTGGTGCTGAGCTCCCGCTTGAGCACCTTGCCCGTCGCGTTGCGCGGCAGCGTTTCCAGGAACACCACCTCGCGCGGCACCTTGTAGCGGGCGAGGTTGTCCTTGACGTACTCCTTCACGTCCTCCTCGGTCAGCTCGGCGTCCTCGCGCGCGACCACGAACGCCTTCAGGCGCTGACCGAACTTCTCGTCCTCCACGCCAACCACGGCGGCCTCTTCGATCTGCGGGTGCGTCGCCAGCAGGTCCTCCACCTCACGGGGGAACACGTTCTCGCCGCCCGAGACGATCATCTCGTCGTCGCGGCCATCCACGAACAGGCGTCCTGCCGCGTCGATGTGGCCCATGTCGCCGGTGCTCATCAGCCCGCGCACGATCTCCTTGCCCCCGCCCCCGGTGTAGCCGTCGAACACCATCTCGTTGGCGGCGAAGATCCGCCCCCGCTGCCCCTGTGCCAGCTCGTGCCCCTCGGCGTCGAGGATCTTTACCACAGTTCCCAGCGGCGGGCGGCCGGCCGTGCCCGGCGCCGCGCGCAGGTCCTGTGGCGTGGCGATTGTCGCCCACGCGACCTCGGTGGAGCCGTACAGGTTGTACAGCACCTCCCCAAACGTGTCCATCACCCGCGTCGCCATCTCGCCGGGGAGCACCGAGCCCGAGGCGGCGATGATCCGCAGCGCCGCCGTGTCGTAGCGTTCCAGCGTCTCCTGCGGCAGCTCCAAGATCCGCTGCAGCATCACCGGCACGACCGCCAGCGCGCTCGCGCGGTGGCGTGCCACATCGGCCAGCGTCTGCTCGGGGTCGAAGCGCCGGCGCAGCACCAGCGTCGAGGCCAGCGGCAGCGCCAGCGTGAAGTGCCCGTACCCCCACGAGTGGAACATCGGCGCCGCGATCACGGTCGTCTCTCGCGCACGCAGCGGGATCTTCGAAAACAGTGCCGCCGCCGGCTCCAGCGAGTCGGGTTGCTTGCGTTTTGCGCCCTTCGGCGTGCCGGTGGTGCCCGAGGTGAGGATCACCACGCGGCCGGTCTCCGCCGGCGGTTGCAGCGGCGATTGATCACCACGCGCGATCAGCTCCTCCACCCACGGGTCGCCGCCGCCGGCGCCGTTGCTTGCCGGACTCCCAGCGGCCTGCGTCTGCGCCTCTGCCGGCGCGCCGGCATTCCTGGAGCCCGCTGGCCACCCCTTCCGCGGCTCACGCCAGCTCACGAAGCGCGGCATCTCCTCAGAGCCCTCGCGCAAGAGGTCGGCGAACTCCTCGTCATAGATCAGGGCCACGGGTGCCTCACGGCGCAGCACATCCGCGATCTGCGGGCCCGCGAACGCCGTGTTCAGGTACAGCACGCCGGCCCCCAGCTTCGCGCAGGCCACGGTCGCCTCGATGAAACCACGGTGGTTGCGGCACATCAGCGCCACCCCGTCCTGCTGTCCCACACCCGCCGTCCGCAATGCGCGCGCGAGCGCGTTCGTGCGCGCGTCCACCTCGGCGAATGTCAGCGTGCCGCGCTCGTCCACGATCGCCAGGCGCTCCGGATAGCGGATCGCCGAGATCGCGTACGCCGCAGCCGAACTCGAGCCCCAACGGCGCAGTGTCGCGAGCGCACGGGCAACCCGATCGGGTCGTTCGATGCGCACCATGCCCGTGCCCAGCAGCGTGCGGGCAACCTCCAGGCGATGCTCGAGGGGCGAACTCATACGCCTCAAATTACCCGACTGCGCGTTTTGCACGCTTGGGCACGCGCATCGGGCGCAAGCTCAACCACATGGTGGGCGCCAGACCGCGGGCCACCGACACACTCGAGTACGTGGCTCCCGCGCCCGGCCCACGGCGGCCCGGTCAGGAGACCTCAGCCGGTTCGTCCTTACCCTGCAACCGCTCGCGCCCGCGCCCCACGGCGCTGATGATCTTCGAGAGGTTGACCTCCAGCGTGCTGAGGATCTCATCGGCGTAGTCCTCGGCACCGAGGCGGATCTCGCGCTCGCGGGCACGGGCGTCCTCGACGATGTCCTCCGCCATGCGCTCAGCCTGCTTGGTGACCTCCTCCTCCCCGACCAGCCGCTCCTGGCGCTCGCGTGCCTCTGTGACGATTTTCTCCGCCTCGCGCTTGGCCTCCGCCAGCATCTCCTTCGTAGATCTCCTCCTTGTCGACCCGCACCTGGTCGGTCATCGGCACCGTCTTGGCGTTGTGCACCAAGTCGTCCAGCTTGTCTATCAGCACCAAAACGTCCATAGCGGGTTACCTGCGTGGGGCGTGCGGCCCCACGTGCTGTATATCAAGGTTGCAGATCACGCTTCACATCCAGTTCGTCAGCGCCGCAGCTCTTCCTGCAACCGCGTCGCCACCTCCGCCGGCACCAGGTCATCGATCCTGCCCCCGAACGTGGCGAGCTCCTTGACGCCGCTCGATGACAGGAAACTGTACTGCGAGCTCGACATCAGGTACACCGACTCGATCTCCGGGTCCTGCCGGCGGTTGAGCTGGTGGAGCTCCAGCTCGTACTCGAAGTCCGAGATCGCCCGTAGCCCCTTGACGATTGCCTTCGCCCCCACGCTGCGCGCGAACTCCACCACCAGGTTGCTGAACGGCTCAACCCGCACCCCCGGCAGGCTGGCGGTCGCGCGTTCAATGAACCCCACCCGCTCCTCGATGTCGAACAGGGTTGCGTTCTTACGCACCGAACGCCTCACGACTGCCACAACCACCTGGTCGTACAGCTCGGCCGCACGCCGGATCACGTCGAGGTGGCCGTTGGTCACCGGGTCGTAGGAGCCCGGACAGACGGCTGTTGACTTGTCGAGGCTCATCTTCGGCGTTGAATGGCGATCACAGTGTCTCCGTAGCGTCGCTCTGCCTCCACCTCCAGCAGCGGAGATCGCAGCGGCAGCTCGCTGCGCCGATCGCTCTCCGTCACCACGCGCGCCCGTGGTGCGAGCAGCGGCGGCAGTGCCTCCCCCAGCTCGCGCCCCAGCACACCCGCATGTCGGTAGGGCGGATCGACGAAGACAAGATCGTATGTCTCCGCGCGCTCGCGTGCGTTGCGCAGCGCCGCAAGGGCATCGCCGTGCCGCGGCTCAGCCTCCTCAGCACCAAGCCCCAGCTCGGCCAGATTCGCCTCCAGGACCTCCAGCGCCCGGGGGTCGCGCTCGACCAGCACTGCCCTCTGCGCGCCTCGCGAGAGCGCCTCGATCGCCAGCGCGCCGGTACCGGCGAACAGGTCGAGCACGACCACTCCATCCAGCTCCCCGAGCATCGAGAACAGTGCCTCCCTCACCCGATCCGATGTCGGCCGCGTGCCCCGGCCCCGCGGCGCCCGCAGCCGCCGGCCACCGTACTTACCCGCGATCACGCGCACGATCGCATCATCCCGTAAGCCCAACCACGTCTGCTGCCCGGCCCGGCCTCCGCCAGACGGCCTTCGCCAGTCGGGCTACGCCCGCAGCGGCTCGCGCGCCTCCTCGCCCAGCGCGCGCTCGAGCGCCTCGCCCAGCGGCGCGTGCTCGGGAGCCGCCAGCGCCGGATCGACGGCAAGCAGCCGCTCGGCCCACACGCGGGCGCGTTCCAGCAGCGCCGCGTCCTGCGGCAGCACCGCCACCCGGGGCTCGGCCTGCCCATGCTGGCGGGTGCCCGCAAGCTCGCCCTCGCCGCGCAGCTCCAGATCGATCTCGGCGAGCTCGAAGCCGTCGCCGTGCTCCGCCAGCGCGCGCAGCCGGCGCGCATTGCGCGGGCCGAGCAGCAGACACACCGATGGGTGCTCGCCGCGGCCGATCCGCCCGCGCAGCTGGTGCAGCTGGGAGATCCCATAGCGCTCGGCGTTCTCGACCAGCATCACCGTCGCGTTGGGCACGTCAATCCCGACCTCGATCACGGTCGTCGCCACCAGCACGTCCGCGGCCCCGGCCGCAAACCGCGCCATTGCCGCCCGCTTCTCCTTGGGGCGCAGCTGGCCGTGCAGCAGCTCCAGGCGGAACTCGCGCAGCTCGCCGGTGCGCAGGCGCTCGTACTCGGCGGTCGCGGCGCGTGCCTCGAGCTCCTGGGACTCCTCGACCAGCGGGCACACCACGTACGCCTGGCGCCCGGCGCGCAGCTCCTCGCGGATCCGCTCGTACGCGCGCGCCCGCTCCGCCGCGCTCGCCGCCACGTGCGTGGCGATCGGCCGACGGCCCCGGGGCAGCTCCCGCAGGCGCGTGACGTCGAGGTCGCCGTACTCGGTGAGCGCCAGCGTGCGCGGGATCGGCGTGGCCGTCATGTGCAGCACGTGGGGGGCGAGGCGAACCGGCCCCAGCGGTGGGGACGAGACGGATGGGCTTTTGTCGGTCGATCCGGCTGTGGCAGGGGTAGGGGGACCCTTGCGATCGAGCGCCGCGCGCTGGCGCACGCCGAAGCGGTGCTGCTCGTCCACCACCGCCACCGCGAGGCGATTGAAGACGACGTCGTCCTCGATCAATGCGTGCGTGCCCACCACCAGCTTCAGCTCCCCGGTGGCCAGCTTGCCGAGCAGATCGGCGCGGCGGCGCGCGGGAGTCGAGCCGCTCAGCAGCGCGGACGGCAGCAACCCCTCGGGGACGAGCGTCTGCAGCGTGGCGAAGTGCTGCTCGGCGAGCGTCTCCGTCGGCGCCATCAACGCCCCCTGCATGCCGTGCTCGACCGCGCGCAGCAGCGCATACAGCGCAACCACGGTCTTGCCCGAGCCGACCTCCCCCATCAGCAGGCGCTGCATCGGGCGCGCGCACGCGAGGTCGGCGTCGATCGCCGCGATCGCCGCCGTCTGGTCGGCGGTTGGCGCGAACGGGAGCTCTTGCAGCCAGCGCGTGGTCAATTCGCGGGGTCCCGCCAGCTCCGTGGCCGTGCCCGATCCACGCAACGCCCGGCGGCGCAGCAGCGCCAGCTGCATCAACAGCAGCTCCTCAAACGCCAGCCGCACGCGCCCGCCCTCCGCCTCCTCCCCGTCACGCGGGAAGTGCACAGCGGCGAGCGCTCCCGCGCGGTCGGGCAGGCGCTCGGCGGCGCGCATCCTCGCCGGCAGCGGCTCGGGCACATCGGCGAGCGCGCCGCGGTGCTCACGCACAAGCGCCGCGATCTGCGTCGAGCTGACCCCCACCGTGGCCGGGTAGTGCGCGATCTCCCCCGCCGCATGTGCGCCCGCGAGCTCACCCCCGGGTGCGTGGTGGGTGACCGAGAAGCGTCCCCCCGGCCGGGCCTTGCCGTGCAGCAGCAGGCGCGTGCCCGGGCGGTAGCGCTCGACCAGCCACGGCTGGTTGAAGAAGGCAGCGCCCATCGCACCGGTCTCGTCGAACACCCTCGCCTCCACCAGCGGGCGCATCCCGCGACGGCGCACCGGCCGTGCGGCGATCGACTCCACCTCGACCGCCACCGTCGCCTGCTCGCCGGGGCACAGCTGCGCGATCGCGCGGGCCTCGCGGCGGTCGCGCGGCAGATGCTCGAGCAGCGCCTCGATCGTCTCGATCGCAAGCGTCCGCAGCCCGTCTGCGAGCTTGCCCGCCGGGAGATCGAGCGGCTCACCCAAGCGGTGGGACCGCGGGGTGCGCACCGGCGCCGCGAGCAACTCGGCGCGCGTGGGGGCGCGCGTGGAGGCGAACGCACGGGGACCCGCGGCGATGCGCTCGGGCTTCGCTGTCACGGTGGGCATCAACGTCCAATGATGCACCGTGCGGCGGACATGCGGCGGGTCGCCCAACCAGGCGCGACCCGCCGCGAACGCTACATCCTGCTACTCGATGCGTACCGTCAGAGAGGCTCCCGCTTAGAAGACGCCCCAGTTTTCGCCGCTGAGCAGTTCGACCGTGGCTTCGCCTTCGATCGTCGCCTTTTTTTTGTTGCTTTTCAGTTCGACTTTCACGGCGCCTCCGCCGCCGAATTTTTCGACTTCGGTGATTTCCGAGGCGCCCGTCGCGTACACGAGCGTGCCGGCTTTTGCTTCGGCTTCTTTTGGTTCGTCAAGCGCCGCGGAAGTACCTTCCACTGTGGCGGTCTGCGTGCCGAAGATGCCGCATTTGTTCAATTTGACTTTCGAGAATTCGGTGCCCGTTGTGGGAGTGAACAGCGTCGCCAGACGCCCTTTCAAGCTGGCTGGCGCAACAACGGTGACGATTTCGTTCTTGGTGGATACGTTGGTGACTTCCACCGTGGAGCATTTCGAGCCACCCACCGTGGCGGTGCAGCCGCCGAATTCAACCTTCTCTTTTTCCGACTTGCCCGGCTGGCCGCCGACGATCACGGGTTTTTCCGCTGCGTTCAACGTGAGCGACGTGCACGTCGTCACCGCTTCGATTTCGAGCGCGCCTTTGCCCCGCAGGACGAAGGATTTTTTGGCCGACGACTTGATTTCCTTCGTTTTTCCCGCTTCCAGTTTGGCCCCGTTCACCTTGTAGATGTATTCGGCGGCCGATGCCTGAGCGACTGCCACCGCGCCGAATGCAAATACGGCGACGAGGCAGAGCCCTGCCAATTTGATACGCGTCATGCTAGTGATCTCCTTTTGTGGATTTATCAGATACGCAGGGGCCAGCGCTCCGATCCTGGGGGGGTCAGAAACATTTTCCGGCGCCTGCCGCACGCTGCCATACCGAAAACGGGCAGCGGTTATTTAGAACCTACCGGCTGCGGAAAGGCACATGTGCCAATGTCTCTGACCCCGCGTAAAGGGTCGTAATGTACGCAGCAGAGCCGGCGCGGAGCCGCCGGCTGAGCGCCACTGCGTGGGAGGCGCCACGGGCGCCACCGCGTGGGACGACCGCTGCGAAGGAGGAGCTAGCGGGACCGTAGAGGGGGCGCGCGCCACGAGTGCGCGGCCCCCCAACGGCTCCCTCTGCCGACTGTGCGGCGTTACAGGGCTCGCCCTACGCTTAGAAGGCACCCCATTTCTGTCCGCTTACCAGTGCCACTAAGGCTATCCCGTTGAGGGTGGCCTTTTTTTTGCCAGACGTCAAGCCAACGGTTGCTTTTGTGCCATTTTGCTTTTCTATTTCGGTGATTTCTGATTTTTCGCTCCAAACCAGCATTCCTTCGAGTGCTTCCGTCGCTTCAGGTTCGACCAACGCGGCGCTGGTGCCTTCCACCGTGGCCGACTGGCTGCCGAAGATACCGCATTTATTTAGTTTCTCTTTTGAGAACACGGGCGGTTTGGTCGGCGTGAACAGCGTCGCGAGCTTACCTTTCAACGATTCCGGCTTGACAACCGTGACGAGTTCATTGTTGGTCGCCGCGTTTTCGATTTCCACAGACGAGCATTTGCTCCCGCCGACTGTGCCCGAACATTCTTCGAATTCGATCACCTCTTTTGCGGATGTGCCCGGTGTGCCGCCGATGATCTCCGGGTGTTCCGATGCCTTCAATTTGAGCTTTTTACATTTCGTGACCGCTTCGATTTCCAGCGCACCTTTCCCTTTGAGGGTGAATTCTTCAGAGTCTTTAGCCGTGATTTCCTTTGTTTCGCCAGCTTTCAATTCTTTGCCTTCAACCATGTAGATGTGTTTTGGGGCCGCCGTCGCCGTCGCCGCCGCGATCGCGCTCATCGCGAACAGGGCAACAAGTGCCAACCCAATAATCCTCATATGTTTCATGCCTTCACTGCTCCTTTGCTAGATGATTTTCACACGCAGGCATCAGCGTTCCCAACCACGAGGTCAGAAACATTTTCCGGAACCTGCCGCCGCCCAAAGACCCAGGCAGCAGACCTACGCGCCAGAACCTATCGACTGGGGAACGTGGAATGTAAGTATGTCTTTGACCCGGACCTCGTGGAACCGGGCCGGCGAAGCGCGGAAATGCCATCAACGCTCGACATCGAGCGATCCCGCAAGCAGAGTGACCGAAATCGGTTAAAGCGCGAGTTGTTTCTCACTCCGCGGCGAGCAGCCACCAGTAGGCGCTCTGCCCACCGTGGCGTTGCTCGAGCTCGGCCGCGCCGAGATCGCCGTCGAGCAGCGCGGCGACCGCCGGGGGGTCGAGCGGCGCACCCTCGCCGGCGAGCACGCTGAGCAGCTCGGCGCCGTCGGCGAGCGCCACCAGCACGTGGCGCAGCGTGGCGGCCGGCTGGCCCCAGGCGACGACCTCCTCGCCGAGGAATCCGACGGCCTCGCCGGGGGCGAAGCGACCCGCGGGATCGGCACGGGCGGCGGGCGCGACGGCGCCGGTGCGCACCCGCGCGAGCGCCTCGTTCAGCGCCTGCGCGTTCTGCTCCAGCGGGCGATCGGGCAGCAGCTCAACCGCCGCCGCGAGCGCGGCCTGCTGACTGAGCGCGGGGACGACCACCACCTGCTTGTCGGAGAGCTCCGCGGCGCGCTCGGCGGCCATCACCACGTTGGGGGAGCAGGGCAGCACCAACACCTCCTCGGAGGGCACCTCGTGGATCGCGGCAAGCAGCTCGTAAGTGGAGGGGTTCAGTGTCGGGCCGCCATCGAGCGTGTGTACGCCCAGCTCGGCGAACAGCCGCTTCAGGCCCTCGCCGGCGACGACTGCCACCGCGCCGCAGCGCACCGCCTGCTCGGCACCCGCGCCGCCCGCTCCCAACCCGTTGGCGGCCAGCCCGTTGGCGGATGCGCCGGCGACCCCGCCGGGCCCGTGCGCGCCACCGACGCCGTGCGCACCGGCCGACGGGCCAGCCGGCTGGCCGGGCGAGGCTCCGTTCGTCCCCAGCCGCCCGTCGCGCTCGGCCACCTGGGCGTGCATGTCGGCGACGTCGAGGTGCGAGACCTCGCCGACGCCGTCGAACACGGCGGTGGCGCGCTCGGGGTCGTCGGTGTGGATGTGCACCTTCAGCGTGGCGGCGTCGCCAACCACCAGCACGGAGTCGCCGAGCGCCTCCAGCCGCGGGAGGAAGCGCTCGGACTCCAACGCCTGCCCGGTCACCGCGAAGTTGGTGCAGTAGCGGTGGGTGGAGGAGTGGTGCTCTGGGTGGTGGATACGTGCCGGGGCATAGTGGTCGAGCGGTGGCGGGTCATCGCCGCGCAGTGCGGCAACGACGCCCGCGAAGATCACCACCAGGCCGTAGCCGCCGGCATCGACGACGCCTGCGTCGCGCAGCGCGGCGAGCAGCTCGGGGCCACGCTTGACCGACTCCTGCCCGGCGGCAACCGCCTGCTCCAGCGTGGCGGCGATTGCACGGTCCTGCAGCTCGGGCGCAGCGGCTGGATGCAGGCGGGTGCCCTCGGGATCGCGCTCGTTCTCGGCGGCGATCCGCTCGGCCATCTCGCGCGCGACGGTGAGGATCGTGCCCTCCGCCGGGCTGCGCACCGAGGCGTAGGCGCGCTCGGCGGCATTCTCGAGGGCCGCTGCGATCAACGCCGCGTCGATCAGCTCGCCGGGGCGCGAGACCAGCTCCTCCGCGGCGCCGCGGATCAGCTGCGAGAGGATCACGCCGGAGTTGCCGCGCGCGCCCAGCAACGCGGCTCGCGCGACCGATTGCACGATCTCCTCGCGCCCGATCTCATCGATCGTGCGCGTCTCATCGGCCCCCTGCAGGCGGTCGAGCTCGCCCAACACGGCGCGCAGCGTGAGCGCCATGTTGTCGCCGGTGTCGCCGTCGGCGACGGGGAAGACGTTGAGGTCGTTGACCTCCTGGCGGCGAGACTCCAGGTGCGCCAGCGCACCCGCCACCGCGGCGCGGAAGCGAAGCAGGTTGGTGTCGGTCACTGCGGTCTGCATCATCTGTCCGCCCGGGCGCGCCGCGGGCCATGCAAGAACCTACGCGGTGGGCCAGCCAAGGTTACGCAACCCACCGGCGCGGGCGCTCTCGCGGGTGATGTATGGCCCCTGTCCCGAGAGCCCTTGGCGCCATCATCGCTTCACAAAATGAAGGGTTGGAGTCCAAAAACGAAACACAACACCCGCCCGGCTTCGCCCGGAGGCACAGAACATACCCAGCTCGGCCCGGCGGCGCTCACGCCCGGCGACGACTCAAAGCGCCTTGACGACCTTGCCGGCTTTCAAGCAGCGGGTGCACACATACACCCGTCGCGGCGCCTTGCCGACGAGGATCCGCACCTTCTGCAGGTTGGGCTCAAAGCGCCGCCGAGTGGCGACCATCGAGTGGCTGCGACTGTTGCCGTACGCCGGCCCCTTGCCGCAGCTGTGACATACCTTGGCCATTGCGCAGGCTAGTCTAGCCGGTTGGCGGGCCAGCCCGCAGCTCCTCACGCAGCACGGCCATCCGCAGCACCGCCTCGGCGGCGTGGCGACCCTGGTCGCGCTTGTCCCCGCCGGCCCGGGCGAGCGCCTGCTCCATCGTCTCACAGGTGAGCACCCCGAAGGCGCACGGCACGCCCGTGTCGAGTTGCACCTGCATGATCCCGCGCGCGGCCTCGGCGCAGACGAAGTCGTAGTGGTCGGTCTCGCCACGAATCACCGCGCCGAGGCAGGCCACGCCGGCGTAGCGCCCGGAGTCGGCCGCGTAGCGAGCGGCGAGGGGCAGCTCGAAGGCGCCTGGGACGTCGAAGCGTTCGACCCGTGTCTGCCCAGCCTCTGCAAAAGCCGCCAGAGCGCCTTTGACAAGCCGCTCGGCCAGGCCCTCGTAAAAGCCACCGACGGCGATCGCGAAATGTGGATCGTTCAACGCCCGCAATGCCCCCTGCTCGCCCGTGCTCACGCCGCTCCAACCGGCCGCTCGCCGCGCCCCTGCCGACGTCCGTAGCCCGCCCTGCTCACGCCGCCCCACCCGGCCGCCCACCGCGCTCCTGGCGCTCCCCCTCATGCCGGCGCTCCTGCGCCTGCTCGCGGTCGTGAGCGCGCTCGGAATGCAAAAGCTCCTCATCGAGATTGAGACCCTGGTGGTGGAGGATGTGGCCCATGCGCCGCGCCTTGGTGCGCAGGTAGTCGGTGTTGTGCTCATTCGGCGCCTGCTCGATCGGGATCTGCGCCGAGACCGACAGGCCGTAGCCCTCCAGGCCGCGGATCTTCTTGGGGTTGTTGGTGAGGATGCGGATCGAGGAGAGGCCGAGATCGGCGAGGATCTGCGCGCCGATCCCGTAGTCGCGCAGGTCCGCCGGCAGGCCCAGGCGCTCGTTGGCTTCGACCGTGTCGAGGCCATCCTCCTGCAGGCGGTAGGCGCGCAGCTTGTTGAGCAGGCCGATGCCGCGACCCTCCTGGGAGAGATAGAGCAGCACCCCCTCCCCCTCGCGCTCGATCATCCCGAGCGCCGCTTCCAGCTGCTCGCCGCAGTCGCAGCGCAGCGAGTGGAAGACGTCGCCGGTGAGACACTCCGAGTGCACCCGCACCAGCACGTCGGCGTGGCCGGAGACCTCGCCCTTGACGAGCGCCACGTGGTGCTTCTCATCGACCAGCGAGCGGTAGCCGACCGCCTCGAAGTCCCCGAACGCGGTGGGCAGTCGCGTCGTGACGACGCGTTCCACCAGCCGGTCGTTGCGCCGCCGGTAGGCGATCAGGTCGGCGATCGTCACCATCTTCAGTCCGTGCCGCTCGCAGTAGCCGGCGAGGTCGGGCACGCGCGCCATCGAGCCGTCCTCGTTCATGATCTCGCAGATCACACCGGCGGGGATCAGCCCGGCCAGGCGCGCGAGGTCGACGCTCGCCTCGGTGTGGCCGGTGCGCTCCAGCACGCCGCCGGCCTTCGCCTTCAACGGGTTGACGTGCCCCGGCTGCACGAGATCCTCGGGGCGCGAGCCCGGGTCGACGGCGACCTGCATCGTGTGCGCCCGATCATGCGCGGAGACTCCGGTGGTCACACCCTCGCGGGCCTCGATCGTGACCGTGAAGGGGGTTTGCAGGGCCGACTCGTTCTTCGCCGTCATCAACTCCAAGCCCAGCTCATCGCAGCGCTCGGGGCTGAGCGCCAGGCAGATCCAGCCGCGCGCCTCCTTGGCCATGAAGTTGATCGCCTCGGGCGTGACAAACTGCGCGGCCATCACCAGGTCGCCCTCGTTCTCGCGGTTTTCGTCGTCGCAGACGACGACCATCCGCCCCGCGCGGATCTCCTCCAGCGCCTCCTCGATCGTGGCAAAGGAGATCGCCGGAACTCCCGCAGCGGGGGCTTGGGCCACGGTGGCAGGATCGGTGTGCTGGGTGGACGAAGCCATGGTGGTTCGGGGTGCGCTCATGTTCGGGCCTCCATCAATCGCTCGACGTGCTTGGCGAGGATGTCGGCCTCAAGGTTAACGGCCTGCCCAACCACGGCCCGGCCGAGCGTGGTGCGCTGCAGCGTCTCAGGGATCAGCGAGACTTCGAAACCGCCCTCGCGCAGCGCGCTGACGGTGAGCGAGATGCCATCGAGGGCGATCGAGCCCTTCTCGACGACATAGACCAGTAGCGCGGGGTCGGCGTCGATCGCGATCACCCTGGAAAAGCCCTCCTCACGCACGGCGGCGACAGCGCCCACCCCGTCCACGTGCCCCTGCACGATGTGCCCCCCGAGGCGCCCGTCGGCGCGCAGCGCGAGCTCCAGGTTGACGGGGTCGCCGAGCGAGAGGGCACCCAGCGTGGTGCGCTTCAGCGTCTCGTGGATCGCCTGGGCCTCGAGCTCCCTGCAGCCGACAGTGGTCGCGGTGAGACAGACACCGTTGACGGCAACCGAATCCCCCGCAGCGATTTCGCCCGCCAGGGAGGTGCCGATCCGCAGCGTGGCACCCTCATCGTCTTGCCCGATCGCGGCGACGCTGCCAAGATCCGCGATCAGGCCAGT
>JBEKYV010000008.1:0-20357 GCA_049510515.1 Solirubrobacteraceae bacterium
GCAGCACAAAGCTCCACCACGGAGCATCGGCCAGCGCCATCAGGCCAGCGCACGCGAACAGGCAGGCATCGACGGCGATCGTCACCGAGATCGGCGCTGGCGCCGACGGCCGCCACGGACGAACACGTGCCGCCGGATGCCCAAGGGCAGGGTCTTCCACAGCGTAATCCTAGTCCGGTGAGGCGGCGGGAGATCGATTAAGGCAGTAGATTGCTTTGTCGTGGCTGGTGGTACTTCGAAGAAGGTCCCTTGGGATCAGAGACTTACTGAGCATCTGGCTCGGGAGTCGTGGGAGGCCGCGAACGATCCCGCGAGACGCGGCCGGAACCCTTCGTTTTGGGCGCAGATCAGGTCCCCCTACTACTGGTTCGCGGTGCTTGTGTTCGGCGTAGCCGTTTTGATCTGGTTTGCCGCGAGCACCGGATGGCCGCGCGCGGTCGCCGCGGTTCTGTACGTCGTCTCGCTGCTCGCGAGTGCGCTCGCTCGCCGAGACGCTCGTGCTGCCGGCTTGCGTCGGGGGACGACGGACGGGAAATGATCGTCTCCGCGCCGCGCGCGGCGTACAGCACCACGTCCGTTGCGCCTATGTCAACGGGGCACGGAATTTGCGGCTTTTTTGGCTTGGGGACGCAACAGCTAGGCGTTGGCGATGTTGAGGGCGCGTTGGGATTCGAGCAGCGGGTTGTCGTCTCCGCAGCTTGGCCCGACTAGGGGCCGCAGCTGGGTCATCAGTTGCTCTCGTCTGCGGCCTTCCTGTTGTAGCTCCTGCAGCTCTTCCTCGGCGAGGGGCGTGTCCGAGGAGGAGAAGGTGACCGTATTTCGGCGCTCGCCGCCAGGGGTTTCCTCGATAGATGGCCGCTCCTTCGGGAAGCCGTGGTCTTGAGTTGTGATGTCGCCGAAGCGACCGGCGCGCACGTCACCCTCAAGCTTGAATAGCGCTGGCTGGGCCTGCGTGAGCAGAGCCCATTGCCGATCGAGAGCAAGACGATTGAAGTTCTCGACCGCTTCGATCCGGGCCTTGTCTCGGGCCGCCGGGGGAAAGGGAACCGCTTCTCGGGCCAGGGCAGCTTTCAAAAGGCGGTTGGTGAGGTTGGCGCGCGAGAGCTCATGGTGGTATCCCATAAAGCGGCTTGCCCGCTCTGCTTGGCTGAGCGTCCTTCGCCGGTTCCTCGCGGATGATCGGAGTTCAGCGACCGCCCGCTGATCTTCGCGTCCTTCGCCTGCGAGCTGCTTTGCACGATCAAGAACAGCCTTCGACTTCGTGTTCGTGCTTACGATCGCGGGCCTGTCTCGATCCGTGTCCTTTTCCGCTCGCCTGAAGATCCGCAGCACGACGAGCAGCGAGGGTAGGTTCAGCGACCGACCTCGACCGACGGATTGCGCACAATCCTGATCCATGACCGGAGGCTAGCAACGGCTGATGGCCAAGCATGGGCTTTTTGCGCGACACGATGGGTCGCCCAGCCGCAGGTATCCGTGCTGAGCACGTGACGACCCAGCCTCCACGTCAGTGACGGCTCGACGGGCAGGATACGGTTGCCGCCGCGTGTGAGTGGCTGCCGTTCTGGAAGGCGAACCGGGCGAGGAACCGGAACCCGCCGTGTGGGCATTTGTCGGGTAGCGGGACGCCTTTGGGTTCGTATTCGATGATGCGGCCGTGGACGTGTTCGTGGTAGTGAAGGTGCAGCGGCCCGAGCGTCGAGCGGAACCGCACAACGGCGACATCGGATCCCCCGGGGAGGCCGGTGACAAGCGGGATGCTCATGTCGAGGAGTCCGCCGTATGGTGCGGGGGCGGGGAGCACGAGGCCGGGGAAGGTGATCTGTTCGCTGACGGGCGAAGCGGCGTTGACGTCGATGAGTAGCGCGAGGTGCCCGCCTTGATTGGTGGCGCGCATGATTGTGACCTGTGCGCTCTCGTGTGCGATTGAGGGGCCGATCGGGATCTCTGCGAGCGCGGTTCCGTACCCCATCAGCGAGTTCGCCGGGCATCCTTCCGGGCCGAAGACTTCGAGCGTCCCGGTTGAACAGGTCGCGAGCCCGAGTTCGCTCAGTGCGAATGCGAGTTCGACGGGGTAGCTGATTTCTGCGCTGGTGAGGGGTGGGGGTACTTCGTGGGTGGGTGTGGCGATCGTGAAGCTGAAGCCGATGGTGGTGCTGTGGCCGAGGTGCTCGGGTGTGAGCGTGGCGTGGAGCGTCACCGATTGCGTGGCGGAGGCGCTCCCGCACGCACCGGCGCAGAGCACGGTGGCGGCGAGGAGGCGGATCGCTCGGCGCGCGGTTGGGTGTCGCCTCACGGTGCTGCAGCGCTCAGTATGAGAGTGAGCCGCTGGTCTGCAGGGTGATGGCATAGGTGCGGCGGTTGAAGGTGCCGGTGAGTCCTGCGTGTCCGTGTGCGTGGGTGTAGCGGCCGGTGCCGCCGGTGACGGTGAGGGTGCCGGAGAAGTGTTCGTCGAGGCCGGCGCCGTGTGGGGTGGCGGTGCCGTGTCCGGTGATGGTGCCGCCGTGGGTGTAGATCGTGAAGCTGGCGGTGAAGGTGGCGCCGAGGGTGCAGTTGGCGTGCATGCTGCCAGGGAGGTCCCCTTGCGCTGAGCCTTCCTCGAGTAGCTGGGAGCCGGAGTGCTTGATGTAGCGCAGGTCGGCGGTGTCGGTCGCCTTGAGGGTTCGCGCCGTGCGGGCCCGGGGCGTGTGGCTGGCGGGCGCCGCAAGACCGGCGGAGGCCATACCGGCGATGATCGCGAGCACGCCAGGTAGGAGGATGGCCAGTCGTCGCGCCCTCACAGGCAGTGCTGATCTGGGGGGCCGCGGGCGTGTCGGGCTCTTAGGATTGTTCATTGAGATAGCCGGCGTCTACTTTTGTGGCAAGCCGAATTGTTCCATACAATCTTACAGAGTTATCATTGATCCTGTGGCGCTACCGCGCTACGCGGATCGGTAGGCGGGGCGTGGTCAGCGTCCGCCGTAGCGGCGGTGACGGCTGCTGAACTCGCTGAGGGCCTCTGCGAGGGCTTGTCGGGTGAAGTCGGGCCAGAGCTCTTCGCGGAAGACGAGCTCGGAGTAGGCGGCTTGCCAGAGCAGGTAGTTGGAGAGGCGTTGCTCGCCGCCGGTTCGGATGATGAGGTCGGGGTCGTGCATCTCGGGCGCGTACAGCCCACGGCGGAAGTCTTGCTCCCCGCCGCCGGTGAACCGCATGGCGGCGTCCACGATCTCCGCCCGTCCGCCGTAGTTGAACGCGATGAACAGCGCAAGTCGCTGGTTGCCTGCGGTGATCTTCTCGGCCTCACGCATCCGCTGAAGCAGCTCGCCTGGGACACCTTGTCGTTGTCCGATGAAGCGCATGCGGACGCCTTCGCGATGTAGCTCGGGTGTCTCGCGGGCGATGCGCTGCGCGAGCATCGCGATCAGCCCTCGGACCTCGCCTGGGGGGCGTGACCAGTTCTCGGTGGAGAACGAGTAGACGGTCAGCTGCTCGATACCGAACTCCACGGCGTCGCGCAGTCGTGCCTTCAGCGTGTCGGCCCCTGCCTCGTGCCCGTCGTTGACGGGTACTCCGTGGGAGCGTGCCCAGCGGCCGTTGCCATCGGCGATGATCGCGACGTAGCGAGGGACCTCACCGTCCCGGTCCTCGGCCGGGATGTCCCTGTCGCCTGGCATTAGCTGCGGGCGCTGGGGATCGCGCGCCGGGCTCGCTTGGCCGCTCGCCAGGCGCGCATAACGAGAAGTGTTGGGGTGATGAGTGGGCGGAGTTCGTGCTGGATGTGTGTGGTGGCCGCGGCGGCGAACGGGCTGGTTGCGGTGGGTGCGGAGGTGTAGAAGGCGACGACGCCGGTGAGCGTCATGACGTGGTGCGCCGCGTTCGGGGTGGTACGGGCAAGGGTCATTGCTTGGCGGGTGGCGTTGGTCAGTCCGCGGAGGAGCTCGTCGGTGTCCTGGTAGTAACGGGTGTATCCAGGCTGGCCGGTTGCGCTCATGTCGCGTTCGTAGTCGATGATGCTGTCGAGCATCGTCACGATCACCCCGATGTAGAGGTAGAGCTTGTCGATCTGGGTCGCATCGTGGGGGGTGGTGTGGGGGTTGGCGGCGGCGGCGATCATCGCGTGGAGGCCGAGCACGGTCGATGTGGCGCCGGCGAAGTACTCGAGCCAGCCGAGCCCTGTGCCGGCGGCTTGGCTGGTGGCCCACTCTTGGAGCTGGGTGCTGCCAAGCTGGGGGATGGCGTGGGCGCGTATCTGGGCCTCCGCGAAGCGGGCTGCGCAGCATTCCGCAACGGGGGTGATCGCGCTGGCCGACGGCAGCTGTGCGAGGGCGTCGCGGGCGTCCGTGACGAGCGCTTGCAGGTACCCGTGATCGTCCGCTTGCGAGCGCAGGGCGTAGTAGTTGCCGGTGAACTCGCGGTCGATACTGACGGCATCCGTGAACGCTTGGCAGAGTTGGTGGCCGTCGGCGATGGGGTCGGGTGTGGGCTGCTCGGTGACGCCGTCGAAGTAGTCGTACATGACCTCGACCGCCACGATCGCCTTCACGGCGTTCCTGCGGTGCGCTCTCGGCGCGAGTGTGGCGAGTGTCGCGGCGACCTGGGCGTGGAAGCGTTGGTCGTCGAGCTTGTCCAGTGCGATCGCTTGGAGGGTGGGGTCGTGGATCGCTCGCGCGTGTTGCTTGTAGCGGTCGATCTGGGCGCGTACGAGGGGAGCGACGGTCGGCCAGTAGCGGATGTTCGCGACCAGCAGCGCCACGTGCGCCTGTGCCACGAGCCGGCGATCGTCAAATGCGGACACCTGATGCGAGCGTAGCCCCTACCGATGATGTTTTGTGGTCGCGGCGTGGGCAGTTGGGGAAGGTGTGGCTTACTCTCCTTCGAGGGCGAGCCTGGGAGGGGCACGCGATGCCAGCCAAGCGGGGACGGACACGATCGCAAGAACGGTTGCGATCACGAGCGCGAAGATCTCCAGCGGACGCCAGCCCGCGCCGATCCCCGCGACCGGGAAGCCTGTCACGTGTCGCAGGTAGCTGTCGATGACGAGCTGGCCGTAAACTCCCGTTACTGCTCCGGTCAGGCATGCCGCCGCGAGCATCAGGACTGCTTCTGTAAGCAGGATGCGCCGCAATCGGTGGGGTGCTGCGCCTGAGAGTCGCAGACCTGCCAGCGAGGCACGTCGCTGCCAGATGGCCGAGGTGAGCGCCGCGGCGATTGCGAGGATCGCCGCGCAAAGCAGCAGCGTCGATATTTCGCTGAGTTTGCTGAGGCCTTCGCTCGCGGAGCCGTCGATTTTTGCTGCTCGTGCTTCCGCAGTCAGAACTTCCAGTCCGCTGCCTGGGCCGAGTTCTCGCATGATCGCGTCTCGCACGGCCTGAGCATCCGCGCCGGGTGTGAGATCGACCCCCAGCGCGGTCGGGTCCGAGGTTGCCCAAGAACGTTGGTAGTCGGTGGTGCTCATAAGGATTGCCCCTGGGCTCCACCCGAAGTTTGTGGTTGTCGCCGCGACCTTGAACGCGACGTTGCCGGTGGGGGTCGGCAGCGTCAGAGTGTCTCCGATTCCTGCCCCGTGTTCGTCGGCGATCTGCTGGGATACCGTGATCCAACCGCCACTGCGGACACGCGTAAGGACAGCGGACGAACTACCGGCGGTGACTTGACCATCCAGTAGGTTGCGCGGGACTCCTGGTGGCCACGCGATCACCCATACACGGCGCTTGCCGTAGTCGAGGAAGCTGCCCTGGAAGGTATGCACGCTTGCCACCCCAGGGAGCCGCGTGATGCTTGCAGTGCGATGACTGGTTTCAAAGTCGTTGATCGCCTGGTTGTCGTGCGGGTTGGCGAGCCAGATGTCCGCGCCACTGACGTAGTGGGAGGTGTACGCGTCGATGCCTCGCAGCAAGTCGTCGCGTGCTCCGCCCAGTGCGACGCTGCCAAAGAGCGCGACCGCCCCTGTCGCAGCGAGCGCGAGCGAGCGCAGCGTCGTGGCCTTGAGCGACATGATCGCGACCGGCAGGATCGTGATTCGATCGCTGCGCCGCGCGACCGTCTGTGCCGCGCGCAGCACGCCGGTGAAGATCAGCGGGATCGCGAGCACGACAGTCAGCGCGAGCAAAATGCACGCGAGCAGCGCGAGGGAGGGCAGCAGCAGAAGTATCGCGGTCGCCAACATGAGCAGCCCGCCAGCTGCGCATGCCAGGTTTCGTGGCGCTTGCCAGCCAAGCATGTTCCCGGGCTCGCCCTCTTCGAAGTACACGGCGTCCACGGCTCGTCCACGGCGCAGGTCGAGCAGGGGGACCATTGAGGCCAGGCACGTCGCCAGGATTCCTCCGAGGAATGACAGCAGCACTGGCAGTTTGCCGATAACGGTGGCGCCACCGAGCGTGAACGCCTGCGTGAGATAACCTGCGGACTGGTGGAAAGATCCAGATAGTCCATAGCCGGCCAGCAGCCCCAGCAGCGACGCCGCGATCCCCAGGCAGAGGGCCTGGAAGAGGACCATCTGCACGATCGCTGTGCGCCTGGTGCCCGAGAGGCGCAGGTCGGCGATCGTCTGGCGTCGCTCCGGGACGGTCAGCAGCATCGCGTTGAACGCGAACAGGAAACCCAACAGGCCAGCGATGGCGGCGAAGAACGCGCTGGCCTGGCTGCTCGGCCGAAGCGCCTGGCGCAGCAGCCTGAGATCCTGGTCGGCGGGAGCGACCGTGAGCCGCCCTTGAGCGATCGTCTTGAGCTCGGTTCGCACCTCGGCTTCGTGGCCTGGTTCGGTTTGCACGAGGATGCGTGTGACGCGGCCCCGTAGCTCGGCGAGCTTCTGCATGTTCGCGAGTGGCATCGTCGCCACGAATGCCTGAGAGAGCGCGCCGACCGCTTCCGGCCCGAGCACCGCGGCGACCTTCAACGAGGTCGCCTTGCCGCGCAGGCTCACCGACACCGGCACATTGTGTGCCCGAGCGCCAATGCCCAGTTCGCTCGCGGTCGTCTTGCTGAGCGCGATCCCGCCAGGCTCGAGCGTGGAGATCGGGAGCGTGTGAGCGAGTTCATCGAGTAGCGCGAGACCGAGGTCGGTGCCGGCGAGGTTGATCGCAGCGCAGTGTGTGGGCGTCAGGCAGATCCTTGCGTCCTGTTCGAGCAGCGGGGCGGCCTGCTTGACGCCGGGGAGGCTTTCCACACGGGGGAGCAGACGTTCATCGAAGCCATTGGGGCCGCGGGCCTGCAACTGGAGGTTCGCGGGCCCGACCACCGTGTGGATCACCTGTGCCGCCGAGCCCGCGAGACTGCCGTTCGCGACGAGGGTTGCCAAGACGAGTGCCACAGCCACCATCACCCCGACACCGGCGAGCAGCTCCTGAGCGCCATGCACGCGCAGCCGGTTGCGGTAGATGTAGAAGAGCGCGTACGGCCGCATCAGTGCCCGCGTCCGCAGGGGTTTTTCAGGAGAGCGCACCGGTGCCGCTCACTCCGGTGCCGCCGGGCCGCGTCGTAGGCAGTCCGGGCGGGGCTTGTGCTCCGTTGCCGCCCGCAGTGACGTCGCTGAGTCGTCCGTCGCGCAGCGTGCAACAGCGGTCAGCGAGCGATGCAACCTCCGAGTCGTGGGTCACGAGCAGCACAGCGGCCTCGCGCTCGCGGGCGACCGATCGCAGTAGCTCCACGATTTCGCGGCTGCGGACGCTGTCGAGGTTTCCTGTTGGCTCATCGGCAAGGATAAGTCGCGGTTCGCCGGCGAGCGCTCGTGCGATCGCGACTCGCTGGCGCTCACCGCCGGAGAGCTCGCCAGGGGTGCGATCCAGCCGCTCGCCAAGACCGACGCGCTCAAGCCACGTGGTCGCGCGTGCCTGCGCGTGGCGTTTGGAGAAGCCGCCGAGCAGCAGCTTCAGTGAGGCGTTCTCGAGTGCCGAGACGCGTGGCAAGAGGTGAAAGCTCTGGTAGATGAAGCCGACCTCGCGCATCAGGTAGTCGCACGCCGCCTGCTCGGAGAGCAACGACAGATCCTGTCCCTGGTAGCGGATCGTGCCGCCGTCGGGCTGCAGCAACGCGGCGATCAACAGCAGCAGCGTCGTCTTGCCCGACCCGCTCGGGCCCTGCAGCGCGACCATCTCCCCCGGGGCGAGACGCAGGCTCACACCATCGACGGCGCGCACCTCCTCCCCGGCGCCGCGATAGTGCCTGACGACCCCTTCAAGCTCCAGCAGGCTCACCGAACCGCACGCCACATGGCACTCAGGCTGTGCCCGCTCATGCGCTCACGCGCCTCCCGGCTGCCCGGCGCAACGGCAGGACCTCGGCAAGCTCGCTGCTCTGGCGCCCATGAAGCTCACCGTCGCCGATCGTCAATCCACGATCGACACCCGAGAGGCATGGCGTCTCACCGGTGCTCATCAGCACCGCCACACCTTCGTTTGCGAGGGAGCGCAGCAACAGCAGGATCGAGTCACGCTCCAGCAGGTCCACACCCTTTGTCGGCTCGTCGATCACGAGCAACCGCTGGTTGCCGGCGAGCGCCCGGGCGATTGCGACCCGTACGGCCTCCGCACCGTCCAGATCCACTGGCTCAAGCCCTACACACCGCTCGGCTCCGGCACGCACCAGGGCGGCGTGGGCCCGCGACGCGGCGCTTGAGGGTGAGGCCCCGCGCGCGAGGAGACGAACGATGATCTGGTCGAGCACGAGCCTGCCCTCACCAGGGCGGAACGAACGCTGGCAGTAGCCGACCACACCATCACCATCATCGCCGCCACCGCAAGCCAGGTTGTTGCCGGCAAACCGCACAATACCCTCATCGGGCACCTCGACGCCCGCCGCAATGCGCAGCAGCGTCGAGCGGCCGGAGCGCCGACGGCCCAACACGGCGACCAGCTCGCCGGGCTCGACCTGAAGCGACACGTCGCGCAGCGCGACACGCTCGCCCGGCCGACGGCCGTAGCGCTTGCTGACACACTCAAGCTCCAGCAGGCTCATCCCGGCGATGACGCCTCCTCCGCGAGCGCTTTGAACGTTGCCCGCGCGTACTCGATCCACGGAAGTGTCGCTTCCATCGCAAGCCGGCTCTCCTCGCCAGCAAGCCGGTCGACCAGCGCCGAGCCCGAGCCAGCCGCGGATCGCGGTGACGGAGAAGGGATCGGCGCTCGGATGGCCTCCTCCAGACACACTTCCTCGATACCGTCGATGACATCGAGCGCCATCTGCGGTCTGCGAGCGAAGACCGCTAGCTGACGCGCGAGGCGCTGGGAGTGACGGCGAGATTCGCGCATCTGCTCGACCAGCTGCGCCCGGTAGCCCTCCCGGCCCAGGTCGGTAGCGCGGTAGTGGCGCTTGGGCTGACGGTCGGTCCCGCTCGAAACCGGGCTCGCCACCAGCGTTCCACCGATCAAGGACCGGCCCTCCAACACGTTGAGCGCATTGTATATCTGCGAGTCGCCGCTGATCGACAGGATGTCCCCATACACGCGTTCGAACCGCGCGATCAGCTCATACCCATAGCTCGGGCGTTCGATCACGAGCCCCAACAGCGCCCAGTACACCGGCGAACGCATCCCCTTCGCACCCCTGCTCATCGCCTGACCGCTCATTGAATGCCACAGCCTACCCGAAGTTCGCCACGCTGGGATTGTCGCCACGGTCGGCAGTCAGATCGCGGCCGTAACCGTCGCTCAGCCGAACCGACGGCGATGTCCGCCGACGGCCTCCGAGTGAGTCAGAAACAAAAAAGTCCAACTAACTCACAACATAGAAACCTGCATGCTTTGCCTTATCACGGGCCGCAGCCGAGCGCATCATCTGCAGCGTGCCAGCACGGAGAGATCACGCCGCTCTGTCAACGAGCCCATGTCCAGCGGGAATCCATCCGCCAGACGCAAGCTACAGGCTCAACTGGGCACGGCAGGGCTGCCCACAGAGCTCGACATCGCCTTGGCGCGCCTCGGGGTTCGGGTTCGCGCGGGCGTCCGCCGAAGGAGAGGCGGCGGACCGCCCGCGCGATCGATGCACACTCGCCCACACCCACGCGGCCAACCATCCCGCCCGCCGTAGGCTGGCTCGGCGTTCGGACCCGCAACCCCGCTGGCACCCCTCCTGACCCCACGCGACATGACGCGCAAGTCGTATCCCGCTATTCGGGGCGCTGCCGACGAATCAAAGGAGTTCGAGTAATGGGAAACATCTATTGCACCCAGGGATCGCCTGCGATTAGGCTGCGTCGAAAATTTGTAGCGGGGTGTTTCTCAAACGTGCGAACGTCGCGGCGTGAGAGCGGGCAACCAACGAAGGGGGCGGGAATGAGCGGTGTGCTGGGTTTGGTCTGGAAGAGTCTGGCATGCGCTCTGGTGGGTCTTGCTTTAGGCGCTGGGTACGCCGGGTCGGCGTCCGCGGAGGAATCGACCGTGTTGGGTGGTACCGGCTCCTCGCCGCTAGAAAGCCCGCTGGTGGTCCCCGAAGGGCAGGCGTTGCTCGGGGGCGAATCGGTGAGCGACGTCGAAGAAGCCAGGCGGTTGAGCCCGGAAGCGGTCGCGGCTCGGACGGCCAGTGCCACGGCGTACGAGGGCTTGAACGCTGAACAGGCCGCAAAGCAGGCCGAAGAGTCCTTCCCGGGGTTGATCGATCGCCTTGCGGGCGGTTCCCCCCAGTTGCCGGCGGGACAGACGATCACTGATTATCTGAGCGATGATGCCGCGCAGGTCGATCTCGGGGGTGGGAGACACGCGGTGATCGAATCGACGGCGCCGATCGCTGTCGAGAACTCCTCTTCGGGGCAGTGGGTGCCGGTTAATCTTGACCCGGTCGAAGCCGGGGGCGGATTCCAGCCGGCGACGCCGGTGGTGGGTGTGCAGATCCCGAAGCGGCTGGGCGAAGGGGTGCGTCTGAAAGACACGGGCGTGTCGCTCACGCCGGTCGAAGGCTCCTCGGGTTCGCCGCTGGAAGGGTCAGGCGAAATCGTTGGCGCAACTGTCCTGTACGCTAACACGCAGACTGATATGGCCTCGGTGATAAAGCCTACGACGGCTGGGTTCGCAGCCGACACACTCTTGCTTTCGGAGGCTAGCCCGCAGCAGATCTACTTCCGGGTAGGGATGCCCGAAGGCGCCAGTCTAGTGCAGGCGAAGGATGGGTCGGGGGATGTGGAAGTGGTCAAGGAAGGCGCGACGATCGCGACGGTCCTGCCCCCAGGCGCTCAGGACGCCGCCGGCACCGGGGTCCCGGTGTCGATGTCCGTCTCGGGGGACACGCTGGTGTTGAGCGTTGCCGATCACGCGGCGGAATACCAGTACCCGGTTGAGGTCGACCCGGAAGTCACAGGCAAAGATGTGCAGTTGACCAAGGAAGGCAGCAAGCGTTCGAATTGGGAATTCTACACGGGAAAGGGAAATGGAAAAAACGAACCCAGCACAAACTTCGCGTCCTCAGAAGAAGGCGGCATTCTGAAGACGTATGGGGTTCATGAATACAAAGAAAAAGAAGAGGCGTTCTGGGTGTACCAGACCCGCGGGGTCTCCAAAATCTACGAGTTCGAAGGCGAAACGGAAGCGAGCAACAAGGAAGACCACATCGAAAGCATCGTCGAACTTCAATACGGCGAAGTGAAAACTGAACACGGCATCACTGAAGCAAAAGAGGAGCTTTCGACAGAATCCGAAGGTACGAGCGAATACACACGGAAAGCTCTACCGAAAGTGTTGTGTCCATCTGGTACCGCATCGTGTCCCGAATCGGCCGGGCGCGAAGGCAACGCGGTTCATTTTCAGCAGTCCGCAGTCAACAAACCGACCAGCAAAGATTCGTTCTCTGATGAGCTCGACAAGGGTACGGTCTACATCTCTGAGCCGGAAAAAACACATTCGACTACCAGTTATAACACCAGCTCGACTGAATTTGAAATCGAAGTTGAAAACAGCAAAAAAGAAAAAGAAAAACAAAAACGGCAAAATGCTCTGTACGGGACGAATAACTGGCTGAGCGAATACGATGGAGCGATTCAGTTCATTTCTAAAGACACGGGCATCGGGGTCGCCAAATCGATCTTGGAATACGAAAACTCCGGCAAATGGGAAGTGGTTTCCGGCTCAGAACATAATTATCTGGAAGAGGGCCTGTGCAAGGGTGTGCAGTGCGAAGCGAAACAGGAAGAATATTGGACGCTAAATCCACACCTGCCTAACGGCGAAGACAAAATTCGCTACAGGGCTGAAGAGGCTTTCGGCGATGCGACCCACGAAACGGAGTCGCTCACTACAGAAGGCACAGGCACTGTCAAAGTTGATACGTCAAAGCCGCACAGCATCTACCTGGGCGGCCTGCCCTTTGGTAATGAACTGAGCGAAAAAGCCTATAAATTCACGGCGTACGCGACTGATGGGGAAGGGTCGACGATACCGAGCTCGGGTATCGCGTCGCTGGCGGTGTTCATAGAAAACAGCAAAGGCGAAAAGAAGGAAATCACCAAGACGGGTGGAGCCGGCGAATGCCCGGTCTCGAAAGGCGAATGCACCGCGAGCGCTGAATATACGATCAACGGTGCGGAACTTGGTGCCGGGCACCATGGGATCGTGATCGTGGCCAAGGACCGTGCTGGTAACGAAGGGCGGGAAGAAGAACAGGTCTCGATTCGCCATTCGACGCCTGTGCCGATGGGCCCGGGGGATGTCGATTTGGAGTCCGGGGACTTTACGCTGGGCACCAATGATGTCTCGTTGGGTGGAGGGCTGTCTGTGTCGCGGGTCTACAGTTCGCGTGACTTGACGGCGGGCGTGGAAGGGGGGTCGTTGTTGGGGCCGCAATGGAGCCTCAGCGTCGGCAGTGAGGAGTCGCTTTTCGAAATGCCCGACAAGAGCGTGCTTGTAACCAGCGGCAACGGCGGGCAGACGATCTTCGCGGCAATGTTCAACAGCAAAGGCGAACCGACGGGGAAGTTTGAAGCGCCGCCCGGCGACTCGAATCTGGTAGTGACGCTTGGTGAAAACGGAAAACACGAAAAAGCTTACTATCTAAAGGATCCGGCGGCGGGCACCTCCACGGAATTTTTGCTCAGCAGCACTCCCAAAACCTGGATGCCAGCCTCGCAGGAAGGCCCGGTGCCCTCCGACACCGTCAGCTATTCCTATGAAACGGTTGAAGTGGGCGGTAAAAAAGTCACCAGGCCCGAAGTAGAGCGTGGCGCGACACCCGCGAAAGTCTCGTGCCCTGTCGGGAAAATGGAACCGGGCTGTCGCGCGCTGAAGTTCACGTACGCCACCAAAACAAAGAGCGAAATCGGTGAAGGACCTACCGAATGGGGCGAATACGAAGGCCATCTCAGCAAAGTCTCCTACGAAGGATATAACCCGGTCACCAAAAAAATGACCGAAACGCCCATCGCGGTCGCTGAATACGCCTACGACAAACTGGGCAGATTGCGCGCCCAGTGGGACCCGCGTCTATCCCCCCAGGAATTGAAGACAACCTATGGCTATGACGCAGAAGGGCACGTCACGGCGCTCAATCCGCCCGGGCAGGAGCCATGGGCGTTTACCTACGGTACGATCGCGGGGGATGCTGGGACGGGCAGGCTGCAGAAGGTCACGCGTGCGCCCGCGAGCACGGAACTGTGGAAAGGCGAAGCGGTCAAAAACACTGAAGCGCCGAAAATCTCTGGCACCCCGCTGCTCAATGCAGGCAGTATGAGCGTGTCCAACGGTGTGTGGGCAGGAAGCCCGGTCGTGTACGGATACCAATGGGAGGATTGCAACGCATCGGGACTCGAATGCGCACCGATCCCAGGCGCGACGAACGACAAGTATACGATTACCAGCAGCGACATGAGGCATACCCTGGTTGCGGAGGTTACCGCGACGAACGGCAGCGGATCAGTTGTTTCCGTGAGCGCACCCAGTAGCGAAGTCAAACTCGCGGAAGAATATTCTTTGCCGTCAGGCAGCGATCCGCAAGATATAACGACTGGCCCTGAAGGCGACCTGTGGTTCACCGAGTACAACGAATCAACCGGCGCCAGCGGGATCGGTAAGATGACTACTTCAGGAACGGTGACGTCGTACGCACTACCCGTGGACAGTGAACCGTTTGGCATTACTGCTGGGCCAGCTAAAGAAAAAGCCATGTGGTTCACAGAGCGCGAGGCCTCGCCCAAAGTCAAAGGTAGGATTGGGAAGATTACGACCGCAGGCACGATTGAAGAACAAGAAGAATGGGCCCTCGAAATAGGAAGCAAGCCGCTAGCGATCGTGGCCGGGCCGAACGGGAATCTGTGGTTTGGCAACAATAAACCGCGGACGCTGGAGGAGATAAAACCGCCAGACGGCCGTCCGTTTGGGTACGCCATAGAAGAAACAGCCGGCAAATATATTGATCTTACAGTGGGTCCCGACGGGAACCTTTGGTATACGAACGGTGCAAACGTTGGTAGCATGACCACGTCTGGGACGAAACACGAATATCGGGTTTCGTCGGCGGGAATGAAAGGCATCACGTCTGGTCCTGAAGAAAGTTTGTGGGTCACTACCGAAGAAGCCATCGATAAGATTACAACGTCGGGCGCGGTCACCGAACATCCAGTGTCCGGTGAAGTAGCGATACCTGGATGGATTACGGCAGGCGCAGACGGCAACCTGTGGTTCACATCCTTTGGTAACGGCAGCGATAAGATCGGGAAGATGACCCCGTCGGGTGCTGTTGTGAGCTATCTGTTGCCATCGGGTGGCAAGCCAGCTGGGATTGCTGCTGGCCCCGAAGAAAAGGTGTGGTTTGCCAACAACAAAGGCGGCAAGATCGGCAAGATCATCCTCAAAGCGCCGCCGCCCAGCGAACCACAGTCGCAGCCCGGCATCACGATCGACTACAACGTCCCGGTCTCGGGCACGGGCGCGCCGCACAACATGAGCGCAAGCGAAGTAGCGAAATGGGGGCAGAAGGCCGAAGAGGCTCCGGAAGAAGCGACCGCGATCTCCCCGCCCGACTCGCCTCAAGGCTGGCCAGCGTCGAGCTATAGCCGGGCGACTGTCTATTACCTAGACGGACAAGGCCGGCTGGTAAATACTGCGACTCCGAGCACCGGAACCTACGGGTCCATCTCCACGACGGAATACAACGAAACCAACGATGTCGTGCGTACGCTCTCGCCGGATAACCGTGCGGCGGCGCTCAAAGAAGGCTGCGAATCGGAATCGAACTGCGCGTCGGCCAAGACGGCGAAGCTGCTGTCGACGGAAAACACATATAACGGCGAAGGCGAAAAAGAAGAAAAAACGCCGGAACGTGGCACTCAGCTGGTCGTTTCGCGTGGTCCTGAGCACATGGTCAAGTACGTCAGGGGCGAAGAACACTACAAAGCTGGTGAACAACCGGAAGAAGCCATGGCGCGCAGCCTCACCAAGTATTTTTACAACGAAGGCGCGCCAGCTGAAAACCCCAGGACGAAAAAGAAAGAAACCTACGATCTCGTCACGGCGACGCAGAACTTTGCAGAACTAATAAACAAAGAAGGCAAAGGCGGCGAAATAACGGCTGAAAGCGAGACGAAGACCGGCTACTCAGGCCAGGAAGACCTTGGCTGGGAGTTGCGAGCGCCCACGTCGGTCACAGCTGCTCCGGGGAGTCAGAATCTGACAAGCACGACGGAATACTATGAATCCGGTGAAGCGATGGGGAAAGTCAAGGAAACGAGGACGCCGAAAGGCTCGGGCGGCAAATCGGCACACGACAAGAAGATCGGCTACTACACCCTGGAAGTAGATGGTGAATACCCGAACTGTGAAAAACATCCGGAATGGGCCGGTCTGGTGTGCGAAACGGATCCCGCCAAACAGCCGGAAACGACCGGTGTACCCAACCTGCCAGTGACGAAAACCACCTACAACATCTGGAGTGAGCCTGAAACGATCGTCGAAACCTTTCCCAAATCAGGCAGCTTCGCAGAACACACGCGTACGACGAAAGATGAATACGACGCCGCCGGACGGATGAAAACCAGCGAAGAGACGTCCACCGCGACCACGGAAACCATCGACAAGGCGCTGCCGAAGGTCACCGAGGAATACAACACGGCGACGGGCGCGCTCGAAAAGCAGAGCACCACCGTCGGAACGAAAACGAAGACGATCACGAGCAAGTACAACACGCTCGGGCAGCCCGAAAGCTACACCGACGCGGACGGCAACGTGGCGAAATTCAAATACGCCGGGCCTGAAAACGATGGCCTGCTCGAAGAAGTGAGCGACAGCAGCGATGAAGGGACCAGCAGTCAGAAATACACCTACAGCGCAACCACCAAGCAGCTGGAAAAGCTGGTGGATTCGGCCGGCGGCACGTTCACCGCGTCCTACGACACCGAAGGCAAGCTATCGAGCGAGGTCTACCCGAACGGGATGTGCGCGAACTACACCGACAACTCGGTCGGCGAAGCGACGGGCATCGAATACGTCAAGAGCGCGACCTGTTCGGAAAAAAGCGCAGGCGTGTGGTTCAGCGAATCGAAGACTCCTTCGATACGTGGCGAAGTGATGGGCAAGACGAGCACGCTGGCGAGCGAGACGTACGGTTATGACACACTGGGGCGGCTGACCGAAGTGCACGAAACCCCGGCGGGCGAATACTGCAAAACACGGCTCTACGAATATGAAGCAGAATCAAACCGCACGAAGCAGACAACGCGCGAACCGAACAGCAAAAAAGAATGCGCCACCGAAGGCGGCACTGTTCAGGAACACAAATATGACGAAGCGAACCGCCTAATCGATAGCGAAATCACGTATGACCCGCTCGGCAACGTCACGAAGCTCCCCTCCGGCGACGCCGAAAGCCATGCACTGGAAAGCACGTTCTACGTCGACAACGCCGTCGCGACACAGACCCAGAACGGCGTGACCAACGACTACTTCATGGACCCCGACGGGCGGGTGCGGGAAACGATTACCGGCGCCAAAAAACTCATCAGCCACTACAACGGTTCCGGCGAAGCCGTCGCGTGGACCTGCGAAGGCACCGAAAAAGCCGAAACGTGCGAAAGCGGAGGGAAATGGACGCGCAACATCCCCGGCATCGACGGAACGCTGACCGCCGTCGAGAACGGCAAAGGCGCGACCTACGAAACGCCGATCCTGCAACTCCACGACCTGCAGGGCGACGTCATCGCGACGATCAAAGACAAAACCGGCGAAACAAAACTCGAATCGACGTACAACCCCACCGAGTTCGGCGTCCCGAACGGCGGCAAAGAACCGCCCAAGTTCGCCTGGCTTGGGGCCGAAGGCGTAGAAAAGTCACTTGCCTCCGGTGTGGTCACCGAGGGCGCGACGTCCTACGTGCCGCAGACGGGCATGGCGCTGCAGAGCGAAGAGGTGGCGCCCCCCGGGTTGCCGGACGGGTCGGGCGGCCAAGCCGCCAGCTTCACAGCGTCGCCGTGGAACCTTCAGGGGGCAGAACGAGTGGGAGCGGAAGCGCCGGGGCAGGAAGCGCAGCGGGAAAAAGAAGCATGGGAAGCCGCATGTCTCCAGAGTCCGACGCCTGGGTGTCCGAACTACGTCGCCCCACCGGGTGGAGCGCCTGAAGCGCCTGCGGCGCCCTCCGGGCCACCCTCGCTTGGCTCCGGCGGATGGCCACCGCCATGTAGTCAGGGCGGCGCGTGCACTGCTGGCGTACACATCGTCGGACCAAGTAGCTGCCATTTTCCGTGGACGGCCTGTCACATCGACTTTACTAAGGGTATAACGAAAGACATCGTAAATGTTGCTTACCCCCACAGGGAAGAAGAGCTGTACGTGATCGGGGCTGTTTGCGGGTATGTAGGCGGCGCCGGTACACCTTTGGCCGGACTTGCGTGCGCGGCCGTTTTTGGTTATTATTGGTTTCCTTTTATTCACGCAGTAGAACACATTCATACATACGGCGGATGCCTTTCCCTTCGATACATCGGTATTCCCGAAGTCCCGCCGATCGCCACGGGATTCGCAGCTGACGGGGGTAGCGGATGTGTGTCGTAGTATGGAACTAGGTGTGATGATTCAAGCTCTCAAAGAGGTATCTTTTCGACGACGGGTCGTTACGGGCATCGAGTCCATGGTCGGATTGCTGTTGACCGTCCATGTTGTTGGCAAGGTGTGGGTAGCCTTGGAACATTCGGCGTGGCAGGAACCCGCTAGTATGGGTGCAGCTGTAGCGGTTGCTGGCGCGATCTTGCTCCTCGACTGGCTGTGCGTTCGCTGGTTACATCGCAAATAGTGCGACTCTGAGGAAGTATTTTGACGACATTGTTAACGCAGCGTAGAACGGAAGCCTCCCCCAGGATCCCTCGCCTCGTAAGACGATCTCAATCACGGGCGAGGCGCTTGCAGTTACTCGGACGGGAGGTCGCCATTCTTGTCCGTCGCGCTTGTCGTTTCTTGGCCGGTAATACTCCTAGTAGTTCTCATCATGCCACGCCGAAACGAGCAATCTTTGACCGATCGCACCGACAGTTCATAGAGTCCCTAGCCGTGGGCCGCTCTGTTCCAATTTGGTTGCTTCTCTGTCTCGTAGGTGCTCTGCTGGCGAGCGGATGCGGGACGAGCAGCGTTGAGACTGCCAGCGATGCAAAGGCGACTAGCGCGGTTGCTGGCGGCTCGGTTTCGTCGTACGTTTATCGCGTTCCGTCAGGGTCGATGGAACCGACGCTACCGGTCGGGGCAAAGATCGTCGTGAAGGAGGGTCGGCCCACAGTCGGGGCTATTGCGGTCTATCACCCGCCGGAAGGTTTTGCTGCGGAGCAGTGCGGGCCCAAGCCTCACATCGTCAACCCCGGAGGGGCGGCTTGCGAAGCGCCCATTCCTAAGGCGTCCAAAATCAAGCTGATCAAGCGGATCGTCGCCGGACCTGGCGACGAAATCTATGTTCGTGGGGGCCACGTCTATCGGAAGGCCATCGGTTTGCGCAAGTTCGTCCGCGAGAGCGACTCATACATACGTGCGTGCGGCAACAAGCCGGAGTGCGATTTCCCGGCCCCGATCAAGATTCCAGCCGGGCACTGGTTTGTGATGGGTGACAACCGTGGAGAATCCGACGACAGTCGCTTTTGGGGACCTGTGCCAACGGCTTGGATCGTGGGCGTGGCAACCGATCACGTTCAAAGACGACCTTATGCGACGAAAAAGCCCCAGTCGAAACGCCAATCATTCCGCAGCCTCGCAATCGCGAAGGTCACGGCATGTCTGTACAAGGCAGGGGTCGAAATACCCCGCTCCGACTCTGCCTTGTTGTCCAGCACCAGCGGTATCAAAACGCGTAGTCGGCGGGTCAAGGTAGCCATTGGCAGGTGCCGGAGCAAATCTCTGTCCGCTGCTTCTCGATAGGAGACGAATCGTTGCGCTCGCTCATGACCACACGCACAGCCCACGAGATGCGATCGACTGCTATGATTGCAGACATGAGTCTCAGGTCGGGACTGATCTTGGGCGTGATGTGCCTGCTCGCGTTGCTGGCGGCTCCTTCTGCTGGTGCTGCGCCTGGGTGGCTTTCACCGGTCACGGTCAGTGTCTCTGAAGAAGGCCATGAGGTGGGCGAACCGCGGATCGCGGTTGATGGGCAGGGCGATGCGATAGCGGTGTGGCATAGCGAAGACGGCAAGCTAGAAGGTGGCGTCTCGAGCTATGAGGTGCAGACTGCCTTTAGGCCAGCGGGCGGGGCCTGGCAGATCCCCGAAAGGCTCTCTCCGTATGGTCAGAGCGCGGAAGACGCGAATGTTGGGTTCGATGGACGCGGAGACATGTTCGCGGTATGGGACGCCTACAACGCCAACGTTCCCCGGGGCGATGCTCATTTCAGCGTGCAGGCCGCGTTCAGGCCGGTCGGCGGCGCGTGGCAGGCTCCGGTGGATCTCTCGCCGGTCGAAGCTCCGGGAGGGGAATATCCATCGCTCGCTGTAGATGGGCAGGGCGACGCGATGGTGAGCTGGGACCGAGGGGCGGGTTCCGTGCAGGAGGCGTTCAGGCCCGCGGGTGGTGCGTGGCAAGCTCCGGTCGAACTGACTCAGGGCAAGGAGGAGGGAAATTTTTCGAAGGTCGCGTTCGACAAGCAGGGCGACGCGCTGGTTACATGGCTGGGTGGCGGGGGCTTGCAGTCGGCGTTCATGCCGGCGGGTGGCATGTGGCAGCCATATGCGACCGTTGGCTCTGAATTTGTGGCGGGTTCGGATTTCGCCATGAATGGTCGGGGCGACGCGGTGGCTGTGTGGGCCAGTTGGACCGAAGGGTTTCTGTCGCATCGCGTTGTGCAGGCCTCGTTTAGGCCGCCCGGCGGTGAATGGCAGGCGCCGGTCAATCTTTCTGAAGAGCTCCACGGGGAGGAATGGCGGTGGGGGCTGGAACCGCATGAACCGCGGGTCGCGATCGATGAACAGGGCGACGCGGTGGTCGTATGGTCTCTCGAAG
>JBEKYV010000080.1:0-10514 GCA_049510515.1 Solirubrobacteraceae bacterium
TCGGTTGGGCTCGGCGCCGGGCCCCGGCCTCGGGGAAGGCGCGGTCGCGGGCAGCGACGCCTCGGCCTCGGCGCCCCCGAGCGGCGGCGACCCGCTCGTGGAAAATGGCCTCGGTAGCCCGCTCTGCGGGACGCCCGTGGCACTGCCCGCGACCGCGCGGCGCAACTGTGAAACCTCGGGCTTCGAGGCAGCGGGCGCTCCCACCGGCAATTACGCGCTGGATGTCCACATCGACACCGGGCTGCTCGGAGTCAACAGCCAGACGGTGCTGCAGGACTATTTGATCGAGCCGGCGTGGATGGGCTTGGTGTGGGTGGTGCACGCGCTGATTGTGGCGTTGGAGTGGTGCTTCGCGCTCGACCTGCTCGACAGCTCCGTGTTGGGCGACCTGGAGCGCTCGCTGCGCGCCACGCAAGCCTCGTTCACAAGCCCGTGGCTGGTGCTGGCGCTCGCGCTCGCCTCGCTGGCGGCTGCATACAACGGGCTGGTGCGCCGTCGTGTCGCGGAGACGCTCGGCCAAAGCGCGCTGATGCTGGCGATGATGGCGGGCGGGCTGTGGGTGATAGCCGATCCCACCGGCACCGTCGGCGCGCTCGGGCGGTGGGTCGACGAGGCCAGCGCGGGGACGCTCGGGGCGGTCGTTCAGGGCACCCCGGCCCACCCCTCGCGAACGCTCGCGCTGAGCATGAGCGGGCTGTTCGAAGCGGCCATCGGCTCGCCCTGGTGCTACCTGGAGTTCGGCAACGTCGCCTGGTGCGAGAACCCCGCGCGCCTGGAACCGCAACTGCGTGCCGCCGGTCTCGCGCTGAAGCCGCACTCGCGCAGCGGGACGCTGATGCGCGAGGCGCGCACCAACGGCGAACTGTTCCTCGCGCTGCCCGCCAACGAGGTGGGGCGCAACTCGATCAACACGACCGGCTCGCTGCTGCGGGTTCTGTGCGGAGGCTCCGAAAGCGCCACCGAATGCCGGGGGCCGGCGGCGTCAGAGGCGGAGTTCCGCACGCAGGGAGGCACGACCCCCCGCATCGCCGGGCTGCTGTTGATCGCGATCGGCGCAGTGGGGATGCTCAGGCTGTTCGGCTTCATCGCGCTGCACCTGCTCGGCGCCGAGATCCTCAGTGTGTTCTACCTGCTGCTGGCGCCGGCGGCGGTAATCGCGCCTGCCCTCGGCGACGGCGGGCGCGCCGCGTTCCGCGCGTGGGGGACGCGCCTGGTGGCTGCCGTGTGCTCGAAGCTGATCTTCTCCTTCCTGCTCGGCGTGGTGCTGCTGATGACGCGCATTTTGATCGGCCTGGAAGCGCTCGGCTGGTGGACCCGCTGGCTGCTGGTGGCGGTGCTGTGGTGGGGCGCCCACCGCCAGCGCCACCAGGTGCTGGGCTTCATCTCCGGCGAGCACCGCGCCACGAGCGAGCGCCACCGCTCGCTGCTGCAGCGCTTCAAGCAGCAGCTGGAGGGGCCGCGCACCGTTGTGCAGGGCGCAAATTGGATGCGCAAGAAGCTCGCGGGTGAGCGGGGCCCGGGTCCGGCGGTCGAGCGCCGGCGCACCAGCGGGCGCATCGGCCGCGAGCGCGCGCGGGCGACCGCCGACGAGCAAGTGTCGCGGATGCTGGAGCGTGAGCACGCCGCCGCCAGCGCGCGCACGGCACCAGGGGGAGAGGCGCAGAGCGAGCTCTCCGCCAAACGCAGCCAGCTGCAGCGGATACGCGCCAAGCAGACGCAGGCGGCGGCCGCCGGCGACACGCGCCACGCCGCCCGCCTCGATCACCGCGCGCGGTGCGTCGAAGGCGAAGTCGAGCGCGGGCAGCTCGCGTTGAACGAGGCACGGCACACAGCAGCCGAAGGTGAGCGAGCGCAGCTTCACACTGGCCGCGTCTACACGGCCGAGCAGCTGCGGGAGCGCAGCGAGTGGCTGGACGCCCAGGCCGCGCTGCCACCGGCGCGCGCGGGCGGCGGAATGGGTCGAGCCGCGGAGGGTGCCGCAAGGGCTGGCGCAGCGAGTGGCGCGCGAGGCGGCGCCCCCGCAGCAAATGCTGGGCAGCGCGACTACGGCGGGCTGGCGGGAATCGCCGGGTACAGCCGGGAGCAGTTCGAGCAGCTCGCCCCCCGCGCGCAGCGCGAAGCGCGCCTGGAGATCGATCGCGAGCTTGCGTTGCGCCGCCAGCTGCACGACGCCGCCGGCTCTGTCGCGGCCGCCGGCGAGCGCGGGCCCGGGCGTCGCGAGCGCCGCCGCGCCGAGAAGGACTTCGACAGGACACTTGACGAGGGTCTGCGCCAGGGCGGGCACTCCCCACCGCGCTCCCGAGATCGCCCCCCGCGGCGCGAGCGCCCTCGCGACGTGCCACCCCACCGCGCGCCGCGCGCCGATTCCCCTCGGCGCCCAGGCGGCGGCTTCGAGTCCCCGGTGCTGCGCGATGCCCACGAGGTCGCACGGCGGCGCAAACGCCAGCTGGGGGGTTGATGGTGGGGCTGGCGAGAGCGCAACGTAGGGTCCGCCGCGGGCAACCGCCGTCACTCGCTCTCCTGCTCAGGGGCGCGGAGCGCTGAGCGCCGCATCCGCTCACCCCGGTGCCGTCCGTCGACCAAGCCGTCCGGCGCTCGGTGTGCTTGGAGGCGCCGCTGCGCTGGTAGCGGTGGTGATGCTCGGCGCGGTGACCGCGACGCTGGGTGGAAGGTCCACGGCATTCGCCGGCGAATCGAGCGCGGCGGAAGAGGAGGCCGGAAGTTACGGCATCTCAGCGCTGGCGCGCGCGGAAATTCCACCCGAATACCTACGCCTCTACCTGCGGGCGGCCGCGCGTTACGGCCTCGATTGGGCAATCCTCGCGGGGATCGGCAGGGTCGAGTGCGACCATGGGCGCGACCCCGCGCCCTCGTGCACGCAGGAGGGCGCCGTCAACTCGGCGGGCGCGGGCGGCCCGATGCAGTTCCTCGCATCGACTTGGGCTCAGTACGGGGTGGACGCTGAAGGGAACGGCACGCCGGATCGCTGGAACCCGGCTGACGCGATCTTTGGGGCAGCCAACTATCTGCGTGCCTCGGGTGCCCCGGGCAACTACCGCGAGGCGATCTATGCGTACAACCATGCCGGTTGGTACGTGGAAGAGGTCGAGAGGTGGGCGGCCAAGTACAGTAGCCCGTCGTCGTCTACGGTCTCCTCGGAAGGTGCGAATGGAAGGGAGAGCGCAGGCACCCCTGGCGGTGGTGGTGTAGCAGGCGACGCCATCGAGAATGGCGGTGGGGAGGGGGCAGGCATTGAAAGCGCAGGCGCGGAAGGCACCCTCGAAGACGCCGACACGCGCCTGGCGAGCGAGACTGCGACCCCGGTGCGCTTCATCCCGGGCGAACGCGCGACGCTCGCCCCGGGCGACGGTCACGTGGCGCTGGTGCCCGCTGGTGTGCCGGCGACGGTGCAGGCGATGGTGGTGGCGGGCAACGAGCTGCAGGATCTCCCCTACGGGCCCGACGGCCACCCCAACCCGCTGGGGGCGCCCGACGAGGATTGCTCGAGCACCGTCAACTACGTGCTCTACCGCGCCGGCGTAAGGCCGCTGGCAGAAATCCTGCGCGACAACCCGCTCGCCCAGGACTACGTGAGCTGGGGAGCCCCCGGGCCGGGGCGGTGGGTGACGATCTATGCCGCTGACACCCCGACTCCGCACGTCTTCATCGTGATCGCGGGTCTGCGCCTCGACACGAGTCACGACGGCACCGACGTCGGCCCCAACCGCAACGAAAATGGCCCGCGCTGGCGGATCCTCGACCAGATCCCCACGTGGGCGCACTGGTCGGTGCGCCACCCGCCGGGGCTATGAGGGAATCTCCGGGCGGAGTTTTTTGCCGGCAATCTCCGGGCGGAGTTTACTGCCGGCCCACCCGGGCCTGCCCTTCCTGCCATTGCGCCATCCCGGGGTTGTAGGGTGGTGGCTGTGGCGGCCCGCAAGATCGACTACCTGCTGATCGGCGGCGGGCTGGCGAGCGCCAACTGCGCGCGCTGGCTGCGCGAGGAAGGCGCCGAGGGGTCGGTGCTGGTGGTGGGCCGCGAGTTCGACCCGCCCTACAACCGCCCCAACTGCTCCAAGGGTTACCTGCGCGGCGAGGAGGAGCGCAGCGAGGCGTTCTTCCGTCCGCGGGATTGGTGGGAGGAGCAGCGGATCGAGCTGCTCACGCGCACGAGCGTCACCGCGTTCGACCCGGGGGCGCGCACCGCGAAGCTCTCGACCAAGGAGGAGTTGGAGTTCGGCAAGGCGCTGCTGGCGACCGGGGCGAACGTGCGGCGCCTGAACGTGCCGGGGTGCGAGCTGGATGGCATCCACTACCTGCGCACGCTCGGCAACGCCGACGCGATCCGCACCGACGCGGCGGAGGCTGAGCGGGTGGTGCTGATCGGCGGCTCCTACATCGGCTGCGAGGTCGCCGCCTCGCTGACACTGCTGGGCAAGCGCTGCACGATCGTGATGCAGGAGCAGATCGCGCTCGAACGCGGCTTCGGCCAAGCGTCCGGGCGCTTCTTCCAGGGGCTGCTGGAAGCTCACGGCGTCACCATCCATGGCGAGGACGAGCTGGAGCGCTTCGAGGGCGAGGGCCGTGTGGCGAAGGTCGTCACCAAGAGCGGCCTGGAGCTGCCCGCCGAGCTGGTCGTGATCGGCGCGGGCGTCGCGCCCGACGTGCAGCTCGCGCGTAGCGCGGGGTTGGAGATGGGGGAGGGAGGCGGCGTGCGCTGCAGCTCGCGCCTTGCGACCTCCGCGCCGGGCGTGTATGCGGCGGGCGACATCTGCGAGTACGACTCCGTCGTGCATGGAAGGCCGCTGCGGATCGAGCACTGGGATGTGGCCTTCAACCACGGCAAGACGGTGGCGCTGAACATGCTCGGCCACGACATCCCGCACGACACCGTCCCCTACTTCTACTCGGTGCTGGGCGACTGGGGCGAGCTGGAGTATGTCGGCCCGGCGCGGGAATGGGACGAGGAGATCGTGCGGGGGTCGTTTGATGACGGCCGCTTCACGACGTGGTACCTGCACGACGAACGTCTCGTGGCGGCGCTCACGTTCGGGCGCTCCGACGACCTCGACCACGCGAGGCGGCTGCTCGTCGAGAGCCCCAAGCTCGACGCCGCCGCCCGTGCGGCGTTGGCGGACGTTGACAGCGAGTTGGGCGCCACCTGACGCCGACACACAGGCCCGGCGGGCGGTAGTATCCGGGGCGTTCATACGGTCGGTGGTTGAGGGAAGCCGGTGAAAGTCCGGCGCGGACCCGCCACTGTGACCGGGGGTGCCCCCGCTGCGCGCGTTGGAGCGTGAGCCACTGATCGGCTGAGGCCATCGGGAAGGCGCGAAGGGTAGGCCCGGAAGCCAGGAGACCTGCCTCCGGCCGCAAGCCCACAAGCCCTCGTGGAAAGGGGTTGGCTCCATGCTCATTGTCTCTCGTCGTGTCTGGTCGATGGTTGGTTGTGGTCGATCGGTCTCCGGTTGCAGTGTGCGGCTGGCGGCCGCGCTGTTCGTGCTCGTGGCCACCGCGGCTCTCGCGACGCCCTCTGCGCTGGCCGGCATGCCGGCCACGGTCACCGTCAGGGTGCTTGGCCCGGCGCCCAACTACGAAGCGTTGATTCCGCCGACCCAGGTCACCACTACGACCACAATCGTGACCAAGGACGGCGGCTCTTGCTCCGGCACCAGCGTGGGCGGTGCCTTGGAACTGGCGACCAAAGGGGATTGGGAAGGCAACTGGAGCGACAAATACAGCGACTATGAAGTGATCGACATCGATGGACACTCCTACCCATTTACGGAAGGCTTGCCTTACTGGAGCTTCTGGCTGAACAACAAATACGAGGAAGAAGGAATTTGCGCGGTCGAGTTGGAAGCCGGCGAGCAGGTTCTGTTCTTCCCTGAGTGCTTCTCTGAAGCTGAATGTCCGAGCCCATCGCATGTTTTGGGCATTGAAGTGCCACCTACGGCCGAAGTCGGCAAGCCCACGAGCGTCACCGTGGTCTCCTACAACGCCAAAGGCGAACGCTCCCCCGCCGCTGGCGTGAACCTGGGTGGCTGGGGCTCGAGCGCCGAAACGAACTCCGAAGGCAAGGCGACGGTGACCTTCCCTGGCGACGAGACCTATACGCTGCGCGCCAGCGGCGCCAGCGGGGAAAAGCCGGAGTCGGTCCCTGGCGAAGCACTGGTGTGTGCGCACAACGGCAACGATGGAGAATGCGGCACTTCGCGCCCGCCCGGCAGCTCCCTTCCGGTTTCCAGCAGCAGCTCAGGTGGTGGCAAAGTCGGTGAGAGCACGCCCTACACTGGCCCCTACACAGTGGTGGCCGCCGTCACCGGCATCCACGAAGGCCACTTCTACCCCCGCGCGAAGTCTCCCCGGGTGCTGGCGGGGACGGTGAGCGCGCATGGGTCCGTCACCTCGATCTCGCTGCGTCTGCGCCGCTCCTATCGGGGGCGCTGCTGGGCCTACGACGGCGCTCGCGAGCGCTTCGGGCACGTCCGCTGCGGGCAGGGCGGCTTCTTCCAGGTCGCCTCGGGTGGGGACTCCTTCTCCTATCTGCTGCCCTCGCGTCTGCCGCCCGGTCGCTATGTGCTCGACATCGCTGCGGCCGACTCGGCGGGCGATCATGCCCCGCTCGATCGCGGCAGCTCGCGGGTTGTCTTCTATGTCAAGTAAGGGACACGGCGGAGCTCATGCCTATGCGGGTCGTCGAATATCTCCCGGCGGGCTGTGGTCGATCGCGCTCGCCGCCCTAACCCGAAGTTCCAGGAACTTCGCCCTAACTCTCGCCGCCCTAGCTCTCGCCGCCCTACCCCTTGCGGGCTGTGGCCTCGGCGCCGGGAAGACGCCGAGCGGCGTGCGGCTTGATGTGACTCGTGGCTTCGGGGCCGATTCGCTGCTCTCCCGGCGAACTCCAAATAGTCACGGCGAAGAGACAGTGATGAGCCTGCTGCAGCGCAATGCGTCCGTCACCACCCGTTACGGGGGCGGCTTCGTGGAGAGCATCGATGGCCATTCCGGCGGGCACGAAGGGGGGCAGCCGGTCGACTGGTTCTACTACGTCAACGGCGTGCAGGCCCCCAGCGGGGCGGCGGAGACCAACGTGCAGCAGGGCGACCGCGTGTGGTGGGACCTGCACGACTGGAGTCAAACCGACGAAGTGCCAGCCGTCGTCGGCTCCTTCCCGCAGCCGTTCCTCACCGGGGTCGAAGGCAAGCGGCTGCCGGTGCGTGTGGAATGCGCCTCGCCGGCCGGCACCACCTGTCGCACCGTCACCGCGCATCTGCGCGCCGCCGGCGTAAGCTCCGCTGTCGCCGAGCTGGGGCCCGCCGGGGAGGAGCCCGACACGCTGCGGCTGCTCGTCGGCACCTGGTCGCAGGTGAGCGGCGACCCCGGGGCACGGAGGCTCGAAAGCGGGCCGGCGGCTAGCGGGGTGTACGCGCGGCCTTCGGCCGCCGGGCGGAGCATCGCGCTGCTGGATGCGCAGGGCGCGACGGTGCGCACGCTAAGCGGCAGCGCCGGGCTGATCGCCGCCACCCGGTACACCGAACAGGAACCCGCGTGGCTGATCACTGGCACCGACGCGGCCGGCGTGCAGCTCGCCGCCAGCCACCTCGACGAAGCGGCGCTGCGCGATCGCTTTGCCGTCGCCATCACCGCCGGCGGCGGTCTGCTGGCGCTGCCCCAGCCCGGTGGGGAATCGGGGAGCCGGTAGAGATGTCATTCAAAAGCGCTCCTACCACTTCACAAAATGAAGGGTTGGGGCTCCAAAAAGTAATGCAGATACCCACGCCCCACCCATGAATCGCGCCGGCCTGCTCCTCTACCGTCCGCTGGCCAGCCCGCTGCATGCCACGCGCGCGGGGGTTGCCGCGCTGTGGGGGCTGGCATTGATCGTCGCCTCGCTGCTGCTCTACCACCCCGTGGCGCTGGCGGCGCTTGCGCTGGCAGTGCTCGCCGCCGGCTGGGGGGCCGGCGTGGGCCGCGCGCTGGTGCCTGCGCTGCGCACCGCGCTGATCGTCGCAATCCCGATCGTCCTGATCAACGTGCTGATCTCACGCGAAGGGCTCACCGTCTTCGCCCGCCTCGGCGACCTCGGCCCCTTCGGCCAGGGCGACCTGACCGTCGAGGCGCTCGTTTACGGCGCCGTGATCGCGCTGAAGGTCACGGTGCTGATCCTCATCACCGCCCTCTGCAGCCTCTGCATCGACCCCGACGCGCTGCTGCGGATCTGCCGCCGCCTCTCGTTCCGCTCCGCGCTGACCGCCTCGCTGGCGGTGCGCATGATTCCCGTGCTCGCCGCCGACGCCCAGCGCATCGCCGAGGCACAGCGCACGCGGCCGGGCGGCCACACAGACCAAAGATGGGCCGGCGGCGCTCGCGCGCGCGTCGCGCTGATCGGCGCGATGCTCACCGGCTCGCTCGACCGCGCGATGGACGTCGCCGCCACGCTCGAGCTGCGCGGCTTCGCCACTGCCCCCCGCGCTCCCCGGCAGTCGCGGCCGTGGTCGCGCCACGACCTTGCCTTCTCCGTCTCCGCCGTGGCGATCCTCGCGCTCGCGCTGCTCGCCTCGATCGGCGGCGTCGCGCCGTTCACCGCCTACCCGCTGGTGCACGCGCCCATCGGCCTCGACCTGCTCGCGCTCTGCGGAGCGCTCGTACTCGCGATCCTGCTGCCATTTGCCGACCGCCGGGGGATCGAGCTGTGAACGTCTATTGCAGCGAGACAACGCCTCGTCGTGGGGCAGGAGGCCCCACGCCCAACAGGTTGGCAAGACGAGCAACGCACGCGGACGATCCCAAAAAATGAACGTTCTCTGCTTCGACAACGTGACGTACAGGTACCCCGACGCCGGGCGCCCCGCGCTCGACGACGTCAGCTTCGAGGTTGCCGCGGGGGAGTTCTGTCTGCTCGCCGGGCTCTCCGGGCATGGCAAGTCCACCCTGCTGCGCGCCGCCTGCGGCCTCGCGCCGCATTTCCACGGAGGCCACTTCGCCGGGCGGGTGCGGCTCGCCGGCCTCGACACCCGCGAGCACGGGCCCGCACACCTGGGAACGCTCGCCGGCGCCCTCTTCCAGGACCCCGAGAGCCAGCTCGTGATGAGCTCGGTGCGCGCCGAGCTCGCGCTGGCGCTCGAGAGTCGCGGGCACACCACCACCGCCGCAGTGGCGCGCGGCATCGAGGAGGTCGCGCTCGCGCTCGGCATCGACCACCTGCTCGATCGCCCCGCCCACACGCTCTCCGGAGGCGAGGCCCAGCGAGTCGCGCTCGGCGCCGCGCTCTCCGGGCGACCGCCCGTGCTGCTGCTCGACGAGCCCACCTCGCAGCTTGACCCGGTCGCCGGCGACGAGCTGATCGGGCTGCTGCGCCGTCTCAACCAGGAGTGGGACGTCACGATCCTGCTCGCCGAGCACCGCCTGGAGCGCTGCCTGCCCTCCGCCGACCGCGTGCTCGCGCTGCGCGACGGCCGGCTCGAGCACGACGGCTCCCCCAACTCGTTCCTGGAATGGGCGATTCGCGAGGAGCCCGCGCTGCAGACCCCCGGCGCGCGCATGTTCGCGCTGGCGGGATTGGCCCCTCCGCCGGTCGGAGTCAAGCAGGCCCGTGCAAGTCTCCGTGCGCGACGCCTGTTGTCGTCAGAACCTGTATCCTCCCCCGCGCCCCCTGTCGCTCTTCATGTAAACATGGGCAACCGCAGGCAGGGGGCACCTTCCTCCCCCGCGCTGCGTCTGCGAGGCGTGTGGCATGAGCTCCACCGCGGCCCCGCAATCCTGCGCGGCGCCGACCTGCGGCTGGAACCAGGCGAAAGCGTCGCGTTGATGGGACGCAATGGCGCCGGCAAGTCCACGCTGCTGCGCCACGCCGCCGGACTGCTGGAGCCCACCCGCGGGCGGATCGAACGCGGCGGGCGGATCGCGCTGCTGCTGCAAAACCCCGGCGACTACTTCATGCACGAGCGCGTCGCGCGCGAGGCCTCTCCCCGCGCGCTCGCGCTCGCCGGCCTCGCCGAGCACGCCAAGCGCAACCCCCGCGACCTCTCCGGCGGGGAGCGCCAGCGGCTGGCGCTCGCGATCGTCACCGACGGGGGGCAGGAGCCGGCGGTGCTGGCGCTGGACGAGCCCACGCGCGGCATGGACCGCCTCGCCAAGGCGCAGCTCGCCGAGGAGCTGCGCCGCCGCGCCGCGCACGGTCAGGCGGTGATCGTCACCACGCACGACCCCGAGTTCGCCTGCGCCTGCGCCGAGCGCGCGGTGCTGCTGGCAGACGGCCGCGTGATCGCCGACGGCCCCTGCGCGGAGCTGCTCGCCGGAGGCTGGTATTTCGCCACCGAAACCGCCCGCATCCTCGGCGGCGCCGGGAGCGCGCTCGCGCCCGAGGAGGGTGCCGCACTGCTGGCCGAGCGTGCTCGCGCGGGCGATCTCTCGCCCGGGCCCACCGCCGACCGCACCACGGCGAGCGCCGGGGCCGCTCCGCCGGCGCCGCGTGCGGCTGTGGGGGCCTCCGCTGCGGCCAGTATTGCCTC
>JBEKYV010000081.1:0-10496 GCA_049510515.1 Solirubrobacteraceae bacterium
GATCGCCACGAGATCTACATTGCGGGCTTCGCCGCCGAGGAGGCTGTCGGCCTGCTTGAGCTCCTGGGCGATGATCGGGCAGTCGGTGGTGCACACCGGGTCGAGGTAGGTCACCAGCAGCACCTTCCCGTGGAGCTTTTCGAAGCTGATCGGCCGGCCGTGCTGTTCGAGCAGCGGCACGTTGGGGGGCCGCACGTTCCCGGGCACCTGTGTGGCGGCGCCGTCGATGCTTTCCGCCAGCAGCGTCGTCGCGTTGGGCTCCACGGCGGCGATCGCGTACGGCACGGCGCCCAGCGCGGTGGTCGCGCACGCCGCGATCACCGCGAGCATGCCGATCGCTCCTCGCAGGCTCGGGCGGCCCGCTCTGGCGGTCACGGCGGGGGCGGGGGTGGTGGCGACCGCGGGGCGCACCAGCGCGAGGTAGGAGGCGCATAGGACGAGCAGCGTGGGGATCATGCTGTTGGGGTCGGTGCCGAGGCCGCCGAACACACCGAAGTCCTGCACCAGCACCCAGTCGGCGAGGCTCACCACGAGCGCTGCCGCCACCGCTGCTCGCGCTGCGCGGCGGCGGCCGCTGAGCAGGGCGAGGCCGATCGCGCCGAGGGCCGCCACCACGAATACGTTGACGAGCACGGCGTGCTCGGCCGCGAAGCCGCCGAAGTGGCCCACCACCTGCGCGATCGCGTGCGGCTGTGGCGTTTCGGACATTTCCGCCGCCATCGCCGGCAGCGCGTCGCTCGACCCCGCGGTCCAGAAGCCGTTGCCCGGCCACGCCTGCAACACCGCCATCGCGACGAAGTACACACCGAAGCCCGTGAGCAGGTACCGGCCGAGTCGCGGGTTGCGCCATGCGCGTTCGGGTAGCGCCAGCAGCGCGCCGGCGAGCGCGTAGAAGAGCGCCGCGCCCGGCGCGCCGAACATCCAGCTGGCGCCTGGGGCGAGTGTGCCGCCCATGCTCTCGCCGAACACCCACACGCTGAGCGCCCAGCCGACGCTCACGAGGCCGCCGATCCGCGACCAGCGGCCGTGTACCACCAGCAGCAGCCACAAGCCGAGCCCGAGCTGGATCCACACGGCGGCGGTGGCCGCCTGCACGGGGTGGTTTTCCCATATGTGCAGCCCCCAGTGCACGACTCTCACCAGCCACGCGGGGCTGCCCTGGGCCGCCGGCCCCACCACGTTTTCGGGTAGGCCCAGCGGCATGTGCGATTGGATCTGCAGCGCGCCGTCCAGCAGCCACAGCAGACTGAAGCCGATGCGCAGCACCCGCCGGGCGAGTGGCTCGGGTGTGACTCGTCTCGGGGGTGCCTCGGCGTGGTGGGGAGGCGCCAATCTGGATTGCGTCGAGGGTGCCGCGGCTTGGGCGGACGGCTCGGGTGTGACTCGCACGGTGCGGGCGGGCTCGCCGCCACTGCCCCGCCCCCCCTCCTCCTTTCCCTCCTTCCTGCCACCCGGCCTCTCGGAGCCGGGGTCGGCGAGCAGCGCGACGATCAGCCGGCCGACGACCAGCACGACGGCGACGACCACGAACGCGACTATCAGCACCTGGGCCTGCGTGGAGAGGCTGTGGTGGAAGGCCGACACGATCAGGCTTTCGTTGACGCCTTTGCGGTTGGCGCCCATCCCGCTCATCGCTCGGCTCCCCTCAGCCGTGTGCTCGGCAGCGCCTGGCGTTCACCGTCCTGGTGGGTGAAGCGCACGAATAGCCAGCCCAGCAGCACGATCGTGAGCAACATCTGCTCGATCGTCATCGCCGCGCCGGCGAGGTTCTGGTCGGAGAGCGGGTTCAGGCCACGGGCCGCGTCACTGGCCTTGTACACGGGGTAGAAGACCGTCTGCGCCCAGATCAGCGCATTCCCAAGCGCGGCACCGACCAGCCTGATTGCCGCGACGTACCCCACCGGAGCCCACCCGTGGAACCACGCCGGCTTGGGCAGCGGGCCGAGCAGCGCCAGCCACAGCAGCAGCCCGCACCACAGCAGGCAGACGTGCTCCAGAGCGTGCACGAGGTCATGGCGCACCGCCAGCTGGTAGAGCAGCGGCGTTTGCCACAGGTACAGGTTCCCCGCCCACAGCACCAGTGCGGGGATCGGGCTCGCCAGCCACAGCAGCGGGCGCGCGCGGCGGCTCTCCAGCAGCGGCTGCAGCACCGGGCCGGTCAGGCCCAGCACCATCAGCAGCGAAGCGAGGTCGCCGATGACGATGTGCTGGACCATGTGTGCCACCAGCACTTCGTCGGCGAGGCTGTCGAAGGGGGGGAGCTGCACGAAGCACACGGTCAGGGCGCCCCCGACGAACGATGCAACCCGCCAGCTGGCGAGCGGCCGCCCTTCGCGCGCCAGCGTCCGCACGCGTTTGCCCCACAGCGTCAGGTAGGCCGCGCTGGCGAGCAGCGGCGCCAGGAGCTCACCCAGATGCAGGCTGCTCGTCGTTCCGAGCGGGAGCGACCACATGCCGGCGAAGGGCACGAGCGCCGGCAGCGTGAACACGATCTGCACCACCGCGAGCGCCACGAGGCGGGGGCGGGTGAGCACGCGCGGGGAGCGCTGGGGCCCGTCGCGGGTAGTGGCGTATATCGAGGAGCGACGGTCGATGGCGGCGTGCGCCGGGGGCAAATCGGCGACGGATCGCACTGGGGTCCAGCCGTTGGCAGTGACTCGCTCCGAGGGCCGACGAAAGGTGGCGGCTGGCTTCGGGGGCCAACCCGCGGCCGCCTGCGCGGCGGCGAGCACCCGCGTCGGGGCGCCCGGCACCATCCGTGTGGGACCGAGGCGCAGGCGCCTGGTCACCGCGTGCGCCCCCTCCCGCCAGCGCCGGCACTCGGCGCACGCATCGAGATGCGCGTCGAGCTCCTCGCGCGAATAGCACCCGAGTTCGCCGTCGGCGGAGGCGGAGATCGTCTCGCGCGCAGACTCGCAGTTCATGCCCCATTGGTCGCGCCAGCCCCCGCTGTGGTTCCCATGCGGCGGCAGACCGCATCTGGTTATATGCCCGCGATGGACGAGGCCACCCTGCACGCACGCGCTGCCCAGCTCGGGGATCGGGATGCCCTGGACGCATGGGTTCGCGCGTGCTATCGGGACGTGTGGCGGCTGTGCGCTGCGCTCGTGGACGAGCAGGCCGCGGAGGATCTCGCACAGGAGACGTTCGTGCGTGCCACGCGTTCGCTGAGCGGCTTTCGCTGGCACTCCTCCGCGCGCACCTGGGTCCTGGCGATCGCCCGCAACGTCTGCATGGACGAGTTGCGCGCGCGCCACCGCCGCCGGCGACGAGACACGCAGATCACGGCGGCCACCGCAGGGGAGGCGCTCACCGTTCCCGACACCTACGGCGATGTGGCGGCCCACGAGCTGCTCTCGCTGCTCGACCCCGACCGCCGCGTCGCCTTCGTCCTCACCCAAATGTTCCGCTTCTCCTATGAGCAAGCCGCCTCGATCTGCGACTGCCCTGTCGGGACGATCCGCTCGCGTGTGGCGCGGGCCCGCGAGGAGCTGGTCGCCGCACTCGATGAGCCCGCCTATCGCTCGGCTCGCGATTGCGCCTCGGCCTGAGGTGGCTCCGACTGGGCGCTCGATGATTGGTTGACCCAAGGGCCCATGTGCTAGCCGCCGTCGCGCACGAGCAGGTCCGATGTCTGGTGTGGTCTGGTGTGCGGACGAGGAGGGCGTGCCGGACCTGGCGGACAGATCGCCGCCGCCGCTGGACGCCGCGGGCCGACCCCCGCCGGCCGATGGATATCCTCTCGCGGTGGGCTCGCTGAGCAAGGCGCAGCTAGACGCGATGGTCGAGGAGGCCACCGTCGACTGCTACAACGAGGACGAGCAGGCGACGGGTCTGTTTACGCTGATCGAGGACAACCTCGCGGTGCCGTTCCCCACGGAGGTGCTGGGCGTGCCCGTCACCGTCGAGAGCGTCGATTTGACAGACGCCGGCCAGATCGTGGCAATCTGCACCCGCGACCGGGCACGGCAGGCCATCCCGATCGTCGATCTGCCGCTCCCGACCCCGCCGCCGGAGGGCGCGGAGTGGATCGACGCCTATCGCCACTGGCGGGGCTGAGAGCACAAGGACGCGAGCCGGCATCGAGGACGTTGGGAGTATGAGCAAGCAGACGGGCAAGGCGCTCTCGCCGAAGCACCAGGCCTGGTTGCAGGCGCGCAGACGCCACCGGCTCTCGCACGCGCATGTGCAGATGGCCCGGGAACTCGGCATGAACCCGAAGAAGCTCGGCTCGATCGACAACCACGACCAAGAGCCCTGGAAGGAACCACTGCCGCAGTTCATCGAGCACCTCTACCAGAAGCGCTTCGGCCGCGAGCGTCCCGAGATCGTCGTGCCGATCGAGCAGCACGCCCGCCAGCTGGCGCAGAAGAAAGCCGAGAGGAGGGCCGCAAAAGCCGCACGACGCGCCCAAGCCGACACCGGGCAAGGCACGTCCCGATCCGTGCGCAAGCCCCCGGGCGAGACCGCCGAGGCCGCGGGCGGGGACGCGATGTGATCAGCCGCGGACCGCACTCGTAGGTGGACTGCGAGCGTAGACGGACGTGCCGTCCAGTCGTCCGGCGCCTGCTTCGCGTCGGACACGAGAACGAATCGGAAGCCGGGGGACTGCTGCTGCTCGTCCGGAGCGCTAGCCACGCTGCGCCCGACGAATAGTGCTGCTTCGGCTGGGTGAAGCGGAAACACGAGGGACAGTGCCTCGGCGTGCCGGTGACGGAGGCTCAGCGGTAACGATCCAGGCGAGGTGTTCTCAGACCTCCCTGCCGGCCGGGACTGGGCGGTTCAGGACGGGAGCGATTCGATTCACGAAGAATCCCAGCACTGGCCTCCGTTCAAGCAAAGCCGGGAGGTCGTCATGAGACGTATTCCTTACCTCTTCGACGAGCATCTCCGCCATTGCCTCGACTAATTCCTGCTTGTCGAGCCGTAGTCGCCCGTCGGTCTTCTTTTCAAGCAGCGCGATCAGACTCGCCGCGATACCTCGCTTATCCTTGGATGAGGAGCGCTCGCGTTGGTCAGCGTGAAAGTCCTCAAGCTCCTTGGGGTCTAAGTCGAAGGCGACCGGCTCGCGGCCCGTCGGCGGGTTCGCAGCAACGCGCAGCGCAAGCGCAATGAGCTCAGCCGAAGTTGTGTTGTCCTGCTCCAAACTCTTGTGCGAGAGGAGCACGTTCTCGGCGTCGATCTCGCCGTTCTTGATCGCTGTTTCGATATACCGTGCCATCTGCCCCTCGTTGTCCACAATGGCAACCGCACGCCGGGCGTACCCGGAGAGCGACTGCAACAACGGCGCGGCGTGACGAGCCGCACCGGAGCCGCGCAGATCGAAGAACTCGAGTTCCCGAACGAAGCGCCGATTCAACAGTCCTTCGGTCAACCGTTCGACAACGATCAGCTCGCTTTCGCCCTCACCGATTACGTATACGCCCGGCGGATACAGCTCGGCCGATTCGAGCCGTTCCTTAACTTCCTGTCTTGTCCAAGGGGCCGCGGGGCCGCGGTCGTACAACTCGAACCGCTCGACCTGGCGGCTGTCCGCTGGCCATGACTCCGGCCGGCCCGGCGGCTTCCCACGCAGCTCAGACAAGAACTGCCACAGGACCTGAGCGGCATCGAAATGGTCCTGAGCATGGCGGGGTCTGCCACGCCACCGCTTATGGAAGGCGCGCGGACGTGCGCGGCGCAGCATCGTCAAACCATCATCAGGATCCCGCACCACACCCCGTTCCACGAGGAACTCGTATACCGCGGCAACCTCGTCGTCGGTGCACCCCAGTCGTTCGAGCAGCTCCCCGGCCTTCTGCTGCGCCCACTCGCGACCGGCGAAGACCCAGCCCTCGTCCGGAAGCCCGATCACCGCATGGGACCCCGTGAACGGCGGCAAATACCGATTCTGTAGCGCGACGAGCAGCTTTATGAGCGCGCTCCACCGCTCGTTCAGTGAACGTAGAATCGCGTCCTGCCGTTCCAGCCAGCTCCGGAGTCCCTCAATATGCTCGTCGCGCTTCGCGCTGGGCAGGAGCAAGGTCTCCACCCCGAAGTCAGCCTTGGTTGCGCTCAGTACATCCTCGAGACAGAGTAGCTGCCAGGGTGAGTACAGCGGCGTGACTGTCGGGTACTCATCGTTGCCCCAGGCGTATTCGGTCCACTCCACCAAGCCCTCCTCCTCGCGGAACCGCATGTTCTCGAGGGGTTGTGCGGGCACTTCGAAGCCGGTCATGTAGCCAGCCGAGAACGCGATTGGGGACCACGCCCCGAGCTGGTCTAGGCGCTCCAAACCCTCCTGGCCCAGCCCAAGGTCAAGGCCACGCTCCTTCGCCGCCCCGCGCATATCGCTGTCGTCGGCCAGCTCACGCTGACCAAACGCGCCACCCGCGTACAACTCACGCCATGGCACGTTGATCGAGAGCGGCGGGGGCGCCTGATTCAAGAGCAACTGCATAGCTTAAGCCTGGCAGCTACGCGAGTTCCGGATCGGAAGGCGTCGGCCCGTAGAAGCTTCCCGCTAGGGACGTACAAGCTCCTGGCGGATGGCCTCGAGCCGATCCTCGATCCCGCCGAGGCCTTCGGAAATGGACAGCAACGCTTGGGCCGCGACGGTGGCGACCAGAATGCGCCGATCCTCGGGATCTTCCGAGGCCGCACTCGATGAGTAGAGCGTGTCGAGGGCTTCCTGCATCTGGCGGCCTGTCGGCATTGTTTGAGCATACCGCTCGCGTCTAGCCGCCGCGGATCGCGATCACGTCGACCTCGGGGACGTGCTCGCCGGCGTCGCGAAGTTGGCCGTACAATGTGGCTGGAGCTGAACGCGATGCCAGAGCCTGCCGCCAACCACGATCTGATCGAGCAAGCGAACTCGCTGTTCTGGAATCCGCTGCCGCTCGACGAGCTGATGGCCGACGTGGCGCCGCTCGATCCTGACGAGCACTTCGAGATCCCCGACCTGACCGAGGAGGAATGGCAGGCGTTCGTGGCGGCGCTGGAGCAGTGACCGGGACCGTCCTGGTCGACACCAACGTCTTCACGGCCCGCTTGCGCGAGCGCTCGCCGCTCGCCACCCGCTACGCCAAGCACCTCTTCGGGCAGCGGATCGCCCTCGCCCCGCAGACCGTGGCCGAGGCGCGCTATGGAGCGCTGAACGCAAACTGGGGTCCCGCGCGACAGGAGCGGCTCGCGCGGCTCGTGGCGCGAGCGCGCATCCTCCCTGTCGACATCGACACGATCGAGGCTGTCGCCGAGCTTCGCAACCAGTGCCGGACGATCGGCCACCCACTGCACCAGAGCAACCACAACGCCGACCTCTGGATCGCGGCCACCGCGATTCGCTGGTCGATTCAGCTCGTGGCTCACGACGCGGTCTTTACTGACGCTCCCGGGGTTCAGCTGGTGACTGAGCTCGGGGGGTGAACGCGCCTAATCGCTGCGGATTCGCGGAATCCCAGTGCCCGGAGCGACAAGGGTATCGCGCTCGCGTTAGCAGGCCAGCATCTTCTGCACGGCCTGACGGCTGACCCCTAGCTCGCGCGCGATGTCTGCCTGCGAGATGCCGTCGTCCATGAGAGCTCGCATCAGATTGCGACGCTCGACGGCCAGCCGGCGCGCGAGTTTTGTGTGCTCGATCGCCTGTGCTCGGACTTCCTTGATGCGGTGGAATAACTCTTCGTGTTTGGCGGTGGATGTGGACGTCATGCGAGCATCATGACAACGGCACTTTGTCATGTCAACTATAGGTTGTCACGGTACCTGCTCGCGGCAGAAGGAGAGCATCCGACCCGGACCGCGGTCAGTTGCGCTTGGAACGAAGTCCTTGGCGGGCCTTCTCGCGTAGGCTCAGCTTGGTCCAGAAGGACAGCGAGACGGAGTAGTACACGCACACCGCTAGCCTCTGCTCGTGTTCGATCACAAAAGGACGCCCGAGCGAACGAACAGCGGGTTCCCCAGAGGCGGCCGGCGCCGCTGGAAGCTGGTAGTGGCGAGGTCTCGTCCGCCCAAGGGTTCACCTGAGGAATACGAGGCGGCTGCCAACGTCGCTGGCGCGCTCGGGGCCGTGGGCGGCGGCACTGTGACGCTTGCCGGCCTGATCGCCGCGGTCGCGGCCGGCGAGACGCTGTTCGGTGTGGTCGTCGTCGTACTTGGGCTGCTGGTGGTCCTCGTCGGGTGGATCCGATGGTCGCTCTTGCGCTCTGCGTTCGGGGAGCAACTGCGGCGCCGAGAGCAGGCAGCGCGACACGGCCTCAGGATATTTCCGTTGCCGCTACAGGAGGTCTCACCGGAGGATTTGGGCGCTGACCGCCTCGAGAAGCAAGTCCCATACATACGACGCACGGCTCACGCCGAGCTCGAGAAGCGACTGGACAAAGCCAAGTCAGCCGCGCTCGACGGCGACGGCGTTCGGATCGTCGTAGTGCAGGGCCCGTCGAAGGCGGGCAAGACACGCCTGCTGGCAGAGGTGGCAGGAGCAATCTTCGCGGACTGGACAGTGGTCCGGCCGAATCCGGAGACGCTGGCTAACTGCCTCAAGCCAGAGGGTCTTCCCTCGGACGTATCGCTGGATCGGGTCGTCTTTTGGCTTGACGACTTGGAGACCTACTGCTTCCTCGGGCCTCACGGCTTGAACGCAGCCACGCTCCCGTCCTACCTGCAGGAGTTCGCTGGTCGTAGCGACTCATGCGTTGTAGTCCTTGGGACCCAGGGCGGCAAGGGCGCCGAAACCGTTCAGTCGAACGACGAGTCCGGACGTGTCTCCTCAGCCCTGAACGAGCTTGCGACACAGAGCTACCGCATCGACATCTCAGAGGTGCTGAACGAAGACGAGCTGACGACGGCAACGCGGGCGCTCAACGTCGGTGCGACCCCCGCACGCGAACAGATCGTTCGCTACGGACTGGGCGCCCACTTGGTAGGCGGACCCGCACTCGTGGAAATGCTCCGCACGGGCAGCGCAAGGTCGGTGGGCGTCACCAACCGGGCAGGGCAGCACGTTGCATGGCTCATCGCTTGGTGGGCACACCTGGGGATCGTCGATCCCATGCCGAAGGAGACGCTCGCGGAGCTCTGGACTCGTTTCCCGCCGCCGGAAGGCGCTGCCACCGAAGGCACACTGCTTGCCGCGCTCGATTGGGCGAGCACGGCGCTGATCCCCAGCCGCCCGTCGATCGCGCTCGTCATCCAGCCGACGGAGGACAGTGTTGCGATCTATGACTACGTGGTCGGCAAGCTCCACGAGCCGCCTGCGTCGCTGGACACTGAGGAGCTAGCGCGGACGATCCTCGGCATGGCTAACGGCGTTCAGCAACTGGCGATCGGCATGGCGGCGTATCAGCGCGAGGACATCGCGCTCGCGGAGAAGGCCTTGATTCGAGCGCTCAAATGGGACGACCCGTTTCTCGGCCCGCCGGCCGCCTTTGGACTCGGACTCCTCCTCAAGCACAAGGGGCACCTGGACGGAGCGAAGAAAATGCTCCAGAGAGTGGCGGACTCCCGCCACTACGACGCTGCCCCGAGAGCCCGCAACAGCATCGCGCAGATCCTCCGCGATGAAGGCGACGTCGAGGGTGCTCTCGCGATCTTCGAAGAGCTGCGAAAAGGAGACCATCCACTGCTGGCCGCCTGGGCCAGCTTCGAAGCGGGCTTCGAGCATGAACGCCTGGGCAATCGCGCGGAGGCAGAAGACGCCTATAGACAGGCCGTCGCTTCCCAGCATCCCGACGCCGCTCCCCGGTCAGCCGTGAACCTGGGCATCTTGCTCTACCAGCATGGGAGCTTCGACCAAGCTGTCCCTCTCTTTCAGCAGGCGATCGACAGCGGGCACCACGAGCAGGCCCCAAAGGCCTATCGCAACCTGGCAGTCCTGCGACGAAGCGAAGAGGACCTGGAGGGTGCGGAGGAGGCTCTGCGCGCTGCGATCGCGTCGGGGCATCTTGAGATCGCGCCCTCTTCGCTCACGCTGCTCGGACGGCTTCTTGCTGAGCGCGGCGACACCGCCGGGGGGATCACCGCGCTCCGGGAAGCGGTCAGCTACGAAGACTTCGAGCACCGCCCCGAAGCTTGGCTGCACCTCGCGCTACTGCTCGAGCGAGAAGGCGCAACATCGGACGCAGACGCTGCCTACCAGGAGGCGATCGATTCCGCCGACCCGATCTACATGCCGTCCGCTTACTTCCACCGCGGAGTGATGCTGGCTGCCAGTGGCGATCGCGCCGGCGCGATCGTCGCCTACAACAAGGCACTGGAGCATCCACACGGCGAGAACTCGGTCGCTGCCGGATACAACCTTGCCGCATTGCTCGAGGAAGACGGCGACGTTACCGGCAGCGAAGCTCACTATGAGCGGGCCATAGCCACAAAGCAGCCAGAGGTAGCCGCCGGCGCCGCGGTGCGCCTAGGAGCGCGGGTCGCTATTGAGGGTCGGCGGGGGTGGGGGGTGAAGTTCGGCGCTGGTGGCGCGGGTCTCGGGTCGGTGAGCGCCGGTTCGGGGCACGGCCGGGCCGTTGGGTACT
>JBEKYV010000082.1:0-10496 GCA_049510515.1 Solirubrobacteraceae bacterium
GCCTGGCCCCCCTCCCGACCTCCCCCCGGTGTCAAGCGAGTGTCTCCCTCCGCCCTTCCCTTCACCCCACGAGTGCGCGAGTGGTTCGAAGCGGCCTTCGCGAAGCCCACCCCGGCGCAGGCACAGGCGTGGCCGGTGATCGCCAGCGGCGAGCACGTGCTGGTGTCGGCACCGACTGGCTCGGGCAAGACGCTCGCGGCGTTCCTCTGGGGTCTCGACCGGCTGGCGGCAGAGCCCTCCTCCGAGCGTGGCACCCGCCTGGTGTATGTGTCCCCGCTGAAGGCGCTCTCCTACGACATCGAGCGCAACCTACGGGCACCCCTGAAGGGCATCTGCGGAGCGGCGGTCGGGTCTCACCCGGTCGGAGCGGAAATCACGGTGGGGATCCGCACCGGCGACACCCCCCAGCGCGAGCGCCGGCAGATGCTTAAAGAACCGCCCGACATCCTGATCACGACCCCGGAGTCGCTGTATCTGATGCTGACCTCTCGCGCGCGCGAGACCCTTCGAGGTGCTGAATGGGTGATCGTGGACGAGATCCACGCGGTGGCGGCGACCAAGCGAGGCGCGCACCTCGCGCTGACGCTGGAGCGCCTCGATGCGCTCGTCCGCGAAGCGGGCCACCGCGAGCCGCAGCGGATCGGGTTGTCGGCGACGCAGACCCCGCTGGCGGAGGTGGGGCGCTTCCTGGTGGGGCCGCGGCGAGAGTGCAGGATCGTCGATGCCAGCGCTCCCAAGCCGCTGGATGTGAAGGTGCAGGTGCCGGTCGAGTCGATGACGGACCTGCACGGCGTCATCCATGGGGACTCCGACCAGCCGTTACACGGCTCGATCTGGCCGGCGATCTACCCCGAGCTGCTGCGCCTGATCCGAGAGCACAACTCGACGATCGTGTTCGTCAACAACCGTCGCTCCTCCGAGCGGCTGGCGCTGCGCCTCAACGAGCTGGCGGCGGCGGAGGAGGGAGTGGGGGAAGAAGAATGGGAGAAGGCCCAAGCGGCGGCGACCACGGCGGACGGCAGACCGAAGGCGCCACCGCGCGAGATCGCCCGCGCCCACCACGGCTCGCTCGCCAGGGAGGAGCGCTTGGTGGTGGAGGAGCTGCTGAAGGCGGGGGAGATACCCTGCATCGTGGCGACCTCCAGCCTCGAGCTGGGGATCGACATGGGCGCTGTCGATCTCGTGCTGCAGGTCGAGTCTCCCAAGTCGGTGGCGGCCGGCCTGCAGCGGATCGGGCGGGCTGGACACGGCGTGGGGGAGGTCTCACGGGGGCGGATCTTCCCCAAGTTCCGCGCCGACCTGCTGGAGTGCGCCGTGCTGGTGAGGCGAATGCACGAAGGGGCGATCGAGCCGACGGTGGTGCCTCGCAACCCGCTTGACGTGCTGGCGCAGCAGATTGTCGCGATGGCCGCCAGCGAGGAGGAGCTGGCGGTGGACGAGCTGTACGAGCGGGTGACGCGCACCTACTCCTACGGTGAGCTGCCGCGCCGGCAGCTGGAGGGCGTGCTGGACATGCTTGACGGGCGCTACCCCTCATCGGAGTTCGGCGAGCTGCGCCCGCGGATCGTGTGGGACCGTCTGGCCGGCACGATCCGCCCGCGCAAAGGCGCGCGCGCGTTGGCGGTGGCCAACGCGGGCACGATCCCCGACCGCGGGCTGTACCTGGTGACCCTCCCAGATGGGCGCCGGGTGGGGGAGCTCGACGAGGAGATGGTGTACGAGGCGCGGCCCGGGCAGGTGTTCCTGCTGGGGGCCTCGGCGTGGCGGATCGAGGAGATCGGACGCGACCGCGTGATCGTCACCCCGGCGCCGGGCGCGCCGGGGGCGGTGCCGTTCTGGAAGGGCGAGGGAGTGGGTCGGCCCAAAGAGCTGGGGGAGGCGATTGGGGCGTTCGCGCGCTGGGCGGTGGGGCAGTCGGCGGAGGTGCTGGAGCGCGAGTACGACCTCGACGCCCGCGCGGCGAGCAACCTCCTGGAGTACCTGCGCGAGCAGCAGGACGCCACGCGCGTGCTGCCCAGCGACCGCGCGATCGTGGTGGAGCGCTTCCGCGACGAGATCGGCGATTGGAGGGTGTGTGTGCTCTCCCCCTTCGGCGGGCGCATCCACGCGGCGTGGAGCCTCGCGCTCTCGGCGCGGATCCGCGAGCGTTTGGGCCTCGAGGCGGACTCGATCTTCTCCGACGACGGGATCATCGTGCACCTCCCGGAGAGCGACGAGCTGGACGGCGCGCAGGCGCTCGAGTTGGTGCTGATCGAGCCGGATGAAGTCGAGGACCTGATCGTCGGGGAGCTTGGCGGCTCGGCGCTGTTCGGCGCGCGCTTCCGCGAGGCGGCCGGTAGGGCGCTGCTGATCCCGCGGGCCTACCCCGGCAGGCGCACCCCCCTGTGGCAGCAGCGGCTGAAGGCGCAGACGCTGCTGGAGGTTGCCCGCCGCTACGAGGACTTCCCGATCGTGCTGGAGGCCTACCGGGAGTGTCTGCGTGACGTGCTCGACCTGCCCGGGCTCACCGAGCTGCTGGGCAGGCTGCACCGCCGTGAGCTGAGCGTGGTGGAGGTGGAGACGGCCACGGCCTCCCCGTTTGCCTCCTCGCTGCTGTTCGATTACGTCGCCACGTATATGTACGAGGGGGACGCTCCCAACGCGGAGCGCCGCGCGGCCGCGCTGTCGCTCGATCGGGATCTGCTGCGCGAGCTGTTGGGGCAGGAGGAGTTGCGCGAGCTGCTCGATCGCGGGGCGCTGGAGCAGCTCGAAGCGCAGCTGCAGCGCCGCGACGCGCAACTGCGGGCGGCCAACCGCGACGAGCTGCACGACGCGCTGCGTCTGCTCGGCGACCTCAACGTCGGGGAGGCGGCGGAGCGTGTCTTGGAGGGCATCGATGCGCCGGCGCTGCTGGCGGCGCTCGAGCGCGAGCGCCGGGCGGTGCGGGTGCGGGTGGGCGGCGAGGAGCGCTATATCGACGCCGCTGACGTTGGGCTCTATCGCGACGCGCTGGGCACGGTCCCGCCAGGCGGCCTGCCAGATGCCTTCCTGGCGGACGTGCCCGACGCCCTGGGTCGGCTGCTGCGCCGTTATGCGGCGACGCATGGCCCGTTTACGAGTGAGCAGCCGCGGGCGCGCTACGGCCTTGGCGTTGCGGTGGTGGAGGCGGGGCTGCGCGAGCTGGAGCGATCCGGGACACTCGTGCGCGGTGAGCTGCATCCCGATCCGGCCTCGCTGCGTCACGATGCGTCTTTGGCTGCGCCTGATTGGCGAGAGTGGTGTGACGTCGAGGTGCTGCGGCGCCTGCGGCGGGCCTCGCTCGCGGCGCTGCGCCACGAGATCGAGCCGGCCGAGCAACGCGCGTTTGCGGCGTTTTTGCCGGCATGGCAGGGGATCGACCGTCACGCCGCGGCGGGGGCGGGCGTGGAGCGCCTGCGCGAGGCGCTCCTACCGTTGCAGGGTCTCGCGCTGACGCCCCGCACGTGGGAGCAGGAGGTGCTGCCGCGGCGGGTGGGCGCGTACTCGACGACGTGGATGGATGAGCTGTGCGCCGGTGGTGAGCTGGTGTGGGTGGGTGCGGGGGCGCTTGGACGCACAGACGGCCGCGTGGCGCTGTACTTCCGCGAGGACGTGGGGCTGCTCGGCCCGCCGCCGCGCCACGGATCGCTGCCGCAAGATAGCGACGGACACGCGCGCGTACGCGCGCGTCTAATAGAAGAGCCGTGTTTCTTCACCGACCTTCTGGCTGACGTGGAGCTGGCCGCACCGGAGCTGGGGGGGGCGCTGTGGGATCTAGTGTGGGCCGGCGAGGTGACCAACGACGCGTTCGCCCCGCTGCGCTCACCGCGCCCGGCACCGAAGACCGCCGTCGCCACCCCGCCCAATCTGATCCCGCAGCCGGGTGTCGGCGAGCGAGCTGCGTCGGGGCTGCCGAGCGCTCGATCTGGCATGCCCCGCCGTCGAGGTCGCTTCGCTGGGCGGCGGTCTGCTGCCGGCGGTGGACGGACCGGCCACCCGCCCGGGCGCTGGTCGCTGACGGCGCCCCTGTTCGCGGGTTGCGTGGAGGGGCCGGCCGCGGGCGACCGGGATCGGCCGGACGCCAGCCGGCGCCTGGACGCCAACCAGCGCCTGCGCGCCCAGGCGGAACTGCTGCTGGAGCGCCACGGGATCCTCACTCGCGAGCTGGTGCGCGCGGAGGGAGTGTCGGGTGGCTTCGCGGCCCTCTACCCCGAGCTGTGCCGCCTGGAGACCTTGGGCGTCGCGCGCCGTGGCTACTTCGTCGAGGGCATGGGCGGTGCGCAGTTCGCGCTCTCCGGCGCCGTCGAGCGCCTGCGCGCTCAGCGTGAGGATAGGGATCCCGCCCGCCCACCCAGCTGCCTGGTGCTCGCGGCGACCGATCCGGCACAGCCGTACGGGGCCGCCCTGTCATGGCCGGGTCAGAGACATGCGCAGAAGACGCCCCGACCGTCCCCGCCGCGGGCGCCGGGCGCGAGCGTGGTGCTGGTGGATGCGCAGCCGGTGCTCTACCTGGAGCGCGGGGGTCGCGGGCTGAGGGTGCTGGCTCGGCGGGACGCGGAGGACGCTCGCATCGAGCAGGCGCTGGAGGCGCTCGCTGAGCACGCGCGCGCCGATCGGCTGCCGGCCAGGGTCGCGCTCGAGCGGGTGGATGGCGAGCCGGTTCTGGGCTCGTCTTGGGAGGCGGTGCTCGAACGTGCCGGCTTCCGCGTAGGGCCGCGCCGCGTGGAGCTCGCCGGTCGCTAGCGGCTTGGGTCGCGCTGCGTTGAGCTCGCCGGGCCAGCCTACCTGGGGTGCGAATGACGCGCGCCGTCCCAGCGGTGCCCCACCAAGATGCACGGTGCGCCCTATCGCGCTATAAACCGTCGAAAGCATCTATTCGGACAGATTGGCAATCCGGCCAATCGGTGGGCTTCCAGGAGCGATGGGAAACGTCAGATAGATCCCGGAATTTTTAACTTGCAATCTTTGGGCAATCCTGTATGGTCGGAAGCGTGGGGATGACTGGAACCGAGAGGGAGCTGAGTGCGATGTATCGGCGGTTGCCGCACGGACCCCACGGCATGGGGCGCGATGCGGTCGCCCGTCACCAGCGGGCGCGGTTGTTCGGGGCGATGATCGAGGCGGTTCACCGCCAGGGCTACAAGGCCACCACGGTGGCACACGTGATCGCCTTGGCGGGCGTCTCGCGGCGAGCCTTCTACGAGCAGTTCGCCAACAAGGAGGACTGCTTCCTGGGCACCTACGACATCGCGGTGGCACGCGCCAAGCGCAGGATGATGGATGGGTGGATGATGGAGCGCGGTTGGGCCAACCGCGTGCACAGAGCTTGCCAGGCGTTTGTGGAAGACGCGTGCAGGAACGTCAAGTCAACGCGCCTGGTTTTGATTGAGGGGCTTGGCCTCGGGGTGAAGAGTCGCGAACGGTTGATGCGCTCGGCGGTCGCCTTCGAGCGGGTGCTGGCAGACGGGTTTAGAGCGGCGCCTGACGGCGTTCAGCTCCCGCCGCTGGGGCCGAAGGCGATCGTCGGGGGCGGGCGTTACATGATGTTCGACCGGCTGCGCACCGACCGTGCGGCGGAGCTGCCGATGCTGACCGACGAACTGCTGGACTGGATCAGCGCCTACCGCTCGCCGGCTGCGCGGATCGGGGTGTCGCGCACGCCGCCCCCGCACCGGCCGGCCGAGCCGGCGCGCTTCCTGGAAAGCGACGAGAAACGCGCCCGGGTGCTCGGCGCGGTGGTGCACCTTACGCTCGACGAGGGCTATCGGGAGTTGACCGATCCGCAAATCGCGCAGTTCGCCGGGATGTCGACGGAATCGTTCCACAAATACTTTCCCAGCAAGCGGGAGTGCTTCCTCGCCGCGCTGGAGGAATTCGTGGACGAAACGATTGAGGTGATCTCTGCGGCGGCGGCTCGCGCGAACAACTGGCCGGAGGCGGCGTATCTCGGTGTGAAAGCCGGCATCGAGCACTTCGTCGTGCACCCGGGCCTCACGCGCATGGCTTTCGAGGACATTTTTGAGGTGGGGCCCGCGGTCACCGACAGCATTGGCTCCTCGCTGAGCAAGCTTTCTCGCCTGCTGCAGGAGAACTCGCCCGAACCGCGTCGCGCGCCGCTGCTCGCCCACGAGGCCGTGGCCGGCGCGATGTGGGCGATCATCGGCAACTACGCGGTGCGCAAGCGGGTGCGGTATCTGCCCTCGCTGACCGATCACCTCGCGTTCGTGGTGCTTGCGCCCTACGTCGGGCCGAAGGCGGCGGGGCAGACGATCGACGCCACCCGTAGAAGCCTCGCTCGCGACGAGCGGGTGTAGCTAGCCCGCAGCGCCTATCCTGAGCTGGCGATGGGTGTCCCCGGCTCCAGCACAATGCCGCGTAGAGTCGGGCACAAGGGCGCTGCCCACCTGGCCCCGGGCAATACGTTCGCGAGCTTCGAGGCGGCGATGCGGGCGGGCGTGGACATGATCGAGTTTGACGTCCTCAGCGAGCACCCGGATGGCAGCGGGCGGCTACTGCTGGCCCATGATTACGAGGCGCTCCGCGGCCCGCCGCCGCCGCTGACGTTGCGCGAGGGTCTCGAGCACCTTGCCAGCGAGGCATATGCGGGCGTGGAGCTCGACGTGGACGTGAAGCTGCCGGGCTATGGGGAGCGTGTGGTGAGGGAGCTGCGTGAGACCGGTCTGATAGAGCGCTCGCTGGTGAGCAGCACCTACCCGGAGGAGCTCGACGCGATGCGTGCGATCGAGCCCTCGCTGCGCGTCGGCTGGTCGGTGCCGCGCGCGCGCCGCGACTACACGGAGGATCGGCTGATGGCGATTCCGGCCCTGGTGATGCTCGCAGGCTATCGTGCCTGGCTGCCGGGGCGCGCGCGTGCGGCCTTGCGGGCGGGTCGCTTTGACGCGATCATGGCTCACTGGCGGGTGGTGACCTCGGCACTGGTGAGTGCCGTGTCGGCTGCGGGCGGGGACCTGTATGTGTGGACCGTCGACGACGCCGCGCAGATGGCCCGTCTGGCGAGGATGGGTGTCGATGGGATCATCACCAACGACCCGCGTCTCTTTGTGCCATTCACTGAGTGAGACGCTACCTCAGGGTGGATGCTTCGTTTTGGGACCCAAACCCTTCATTTTGTAAAGTGGTATAGGGCCTTTTCAAAGACATTTACACCCCCCCTCGCTTCGCCTCTCCACTTGCCTGGCCTTTCCCCTGGCCTGGCTTCGCCTCTCCACGCGCCTGGCCTTCCCCCTCGCTTGGCCTGGCCTCTCACTCGCCTGGCCTTTCCCCTGGCCTTTCCCCTCGCCTGGCCTTTCCCCTGGCCTTTCCCCTGGCCTTTCCCCTCGCCTGGCCTTTCCCCTCGCCTGGCCGCCTCTCCACTCGCCTGGCCTCTCCCCTCGCCCGCCCGCCGGCCCTCAGGGCAGCACACATGCCGCCGCGCTGAACCCCTTTGGTTCGGCGCCGGCGAGACTCTTGTGTCCGGCCGTGGTGGGGACGCTCACGAGGTGAACCGCCCGGCCGTTGCGGCGCCATTGGAATTCAACCTGACCGCGCAACGTATAGGCGCTAGGGGTAGGCTTGAATTCGAAGGTGCGCCCCGCCTGGCGGGTGGAGGCGGCGGAGCCGATCGGCACGAAGCCGGAATCGGCGCTCTTGCCGAGGTCTGCCCACTGCTTGGTGGTTGCGTCGAGCGACTGCACGAGGAAGCGGATGTACATCGCGTCGCGTGGATGCCCGTCGCTGGGCATCGAGCCGCGAATACCGATTGTGTTGGGGTGGTGGGGCGCGTTGCAGACGTCGACGGTCGCCCACAGTTCGGGGGACTTCGCCAGTGGCGTGAACAAAGATCGGGCGAACGCGCCGGTCACTGCCACGGGCGCCGCCCCCGCAGCCAGCGCCGCCACGAGCACCCCGGCCACGAGCGGCGCCAGGGCAATCCTCCGCAATGAGACCATCATGTGAAGATAGCGCCGCCGGGATGGCGGGTCGCTGGTAGCGGGAGGTGTGATATCCACTTTGGCGATGCGGGCGCCAAGCTCAGCGGAGATCGTGGAGCTGCTGGGTCGCGTGCCCGTGTTCTCGACGCTCGAGGAAACGGACCTCCAGCGCATCGCCCAGCTGGCGGTGCCCCGGAGCTTCGAGACCGGCCAGGTGGTGTTCCGCGAGGGGGATCGGAGCGACACCTGCTACGTCGTGCACTTCGGGCGCGCCCGGGCCGTGCATGATCACGGCGACGGGCGCACGATCACACTGGCGACGTTCGGCCCGGGAGACATTTTCGGGGAGCTGGCGCTGTTCGAGGATGAGCGCCGCTCGGCGACCGTGGAGGCGCTGGAGCCGACAAGCGTGTTGGCTGTGCTGGGCCCAGACATGCGCCGCCTGATGGCGGAACACCCCCAGATCGCGATGCGGCTGCTGATCGCGCTCGCGCGGCGCCTGCGGGAGAGTAACGAGCGCCTCGCGCGCCGTTCCTTCCAGACGGTTCAGAGCCGAGTCGCCTCGGCGCTGAGCGAGCTGGTGGCACAGGAGCAGGAGCAGGCGTTGGCAGAGGCGCAGACTTCTTCAGCGGCCCCAGGGGATCCCCGCGAGGGTATCCCGGTGTTTGCCACCCAGGCCGATCTGGCGAAGCTGGCGGGCAGTTCGCGGGAGTCTGCGAGCCGCTTCCTCGCGGTGCTGGAGCGAGCGGGGGTCATCTCTCAGGGCAGGGGACGACTGGTGGTGCACGACCCCGAGGCGTTGCGTGCGTATGTCTTCTGAGCGACGGCCGGCGAGGCCGCAGGAGCGCTCGGCGGGTGGCGCGGTGGTGCACGACGGGCAGCTGCTGGTGATCGTGCCGTGCCGGCGCGCCGCTGACGGCGCGCGCGTGCTGGGACTGCCAAAGGGTCACATCGATCCCGGCGAGACGCCCTTGCAGGCGGCTCTGCGCGAGGTGCGCGAGGAGACCGGGGTGGAGGCGGAGCTGGTGGAGGAGCTGGGTGAGGTTCGCTACTGGTACCGGCGCGGCGGCCGCACCGTGCCGAAGTCGGTCGTCTTCTACCTGCTTCGCTACCTCGCCGGAGATACGGCCGATCATGACGACGAGGTCGAGGAGGTGCGCTGGATTCCGCTGGCGCAGGCGTGCACCGAACTCACCTATCAGGGCGAACGCGAGATGGCCGTGCGCGCGCGCACGGCCTTGGATCCGTAGAGGGGGCGCAGCCGGCCGCCAGGCCGGCGACCGGGCGGGCGGGGTCATCATCGTTTCAGATAGCCTGCTCTGTCGTGCAGGTACTCAACTTCTATTCCACGATCTTCGCCGACGAGCTCAAGCGGGGCCGCAAGACGGCCACGATCCGCTTGGGCGACAAGTCGGGCAAGTACCGCAAGAACCAGCTGGTGCTGGTGACGATCGGCTACCAGTATTCCCCCCGTGAGCGGATCTTCGAGGCCGTCATCGACCAGGTTGAGGTGATGAAGCTCGCGGATCTCTCCCCGCGCGACATCAAGCACGACAACCCGGAGTTCCGCCGCCACGAGGAGCTGATCAACTTCCTCGAGCAGATCTATGGCCGTTCCGTCTCACCGGAGGACACCGTCACCGTGGTGCGCTTTTCGCAGATCCTCGAGAACCCCAGCGGGATGACCGAGGCGATGAAGGGCTTCGGCGGCGCCCAGAACTGACGAGGCGGCCGATGGCGCTTCGCTCGACCGCCTCTATTGGCGAAAAGAGGCTGGGCAATTGGCACTCTGAGTAAGAAAGTGCCAGCAGGCGCTTGAATTGCTGCCGCGGTCGGGTATAGTGGCGGTACAGTTGGCACTCCACCAAGGCGAGTGCCAAAACCAGGGGCCGAACCACCAGTTTGGGGGCCCCGCGATTGAACTCTCTAGATAGTGGAGGTCTCATCAATATGAAGCTCAAGCCCCTGGGCGATCGCCTGATCGTGCGGGCGATCGAGGAGGAGGAGAAGACCGCCAGCGGTCTCGTGCTCCCCGATACAGCCAAGGAGAAGCCGCAGAAGGGCAAGGTCCTCGCTGTCGGCGACGGCCGGCTCGACGACGATGGCAAGCGCATCCCGCTCGATGTCAAGAAGGACGACGAAGTCCTCTACAGCAAGTACGGCGGGACCGAGATCAAGATCGATGGAGAGGATCTGCTCGTGCTGCGCGAGTCGGATGTCCTCGCCAAGGTCGCATAAGGAGATTTGAAAGAGATGGCACACAAGGAGATCAAGTACGACGCCGAAGCGCGCAAGTCGCTGGAGGCGGGCGTGGACGCCGTGGCCAACGCGGTCAAGGTCACGCTGGGCCCGAAGGGCCGCTATGTAGTGCTGGACAAGAAGTTCGGCGCCCCCACGATCACCAACGACGGCGTGACGATCGCTCGCGAGATCGAGGTCGAGGACGTCTTCGAGAACCAGGGCGCCCAGCTGGTGCGCGAGGTGGCAACCGCCACCAACGACGTGGCCGGGGACGGCACCACCACCGCGACCGTGCTGGCCCAGGCGATCGTGCGCCAGGGGCTGAAG
>JBEKYV010000083.1:0-10427 GCA_049510515.1 Solirubrobacteraceae bacterium
GATGCGAGCCGCCGTCTCCCTGAGGACGGTGTCGCCGGCACCATCCACCAGCTGCCCGGAGGCGGAGGTGGTGAACTGGCCGTTGCGGGTGTAGCGCACGCCCTGGGGAGTCTTGACGGCGAAGAAGCCGCTACCGACGATGCCGAAGTCGAGCGGCTGCCCGGTGGTTTGCATCCCGGCAGGGGTGCTGTCCACGACGCTCTTGCCGAGCTGCACCCCGGTGTTCATCGCGCCGATCTGCTGCCCGGTGGAGGTGTTGGAGAGCAACAGCTCCCCGAAGCTGTGCTGGGGTGACTGTTCGGGCTTGTAGCCAGGTGTGGAGGCATTGGCGAGATCGTTGGAGAGCTGCGCTTGGCGGGTCTGGTCGGCGACCATTCCCGAGGCGGCGATGTAGAGGCCGAGGTCCATCTCAGTACGGGTGATCGCCAGAGGTGGTGGATTCTTTAGCCACCACCCCCGGCCCGCGATGCCTCGGGCCGTCGCTCCGCATCGAAGTGCTCAAACCGCGGAAAAAAGCGACTCGTCGCTGGCAAGCCGCTCGCGAAGCCGGCGGCGCAGCTCGGTGTGGATCTGTGAGACGCGGCTCTCGGAGACACCGAGCCGGGTGCCGATGTCGCGCAGAGTGCGCCCCTCCACATACAGCAGCACCGCCACCTGACGCTCGCGCGCGGGCAGCTGGGCGAAGGCGGCGCGAAAGCGCTCCTTCGCTTCCCCCCGCTCGGCGCTGAGCGCGGGGTCGGCGCCCTGGTCCTCGCTCTCCAGCGTGTCGATCCGCTCGATCGTGGAGGAGTCCTCGGAGCGGATCGTCTTGTTCAGCGAGCCCACCTCCGCCAGCGCGAGCTCATCGAGGCGACGACCCAGCTCGTTGGCACTCATCCCGGCCGCGGTGGCCAGCTCCTCGCGGCTGGGGTTGCGCTCGTGCTGGGAGGCGAAGCTCTCCCGTGCCCCATTGATCGCGCGCTCGGCCCGGCGCAGCGAACGGGGCGCCCAGTCGTGGCGGCGCAGCTCGTCGAGCACGGCGCCGTGGATGCGCGTCCAGGCGAACTGCTCCAGGGTGGCGCCCTTGGCGGGGTCGTAGCGCTCGATTGAGTGGATCAACGCCTCCAGGCCGCAGGAGAGGAAGTCCTCCACGTCGCACTGCGCCGGTACCTCGCGCACCTTGCGGTAGACGATGTAGCGCACCATCGGCGTGAAGGTGAAGATCAATCGATCGCGCACGCGGAGGTCCCCGGTACGCTTGTACTGCTGCCACAGCGACAGCACCTCGGTGGCCGAGATCCTGGCGGTACGCTGGTCCATAGTATTCATGCCGTGCTCCGACTCTCGAGGGAAAGTGGTGCGTCTCGTGGAGTGGCCCCCCGACCTCCATTTCAGGATTCCGAGGGAGTCCAATTCCACAAAGACCCCGCACTGATCGGCACACAGGTGGGCGAGCTTTAGCGATAATCGGAACTCGCAAGAAATTGGCCGCTCGCAAGTATTCAAATCCGGGAAAATCACTCACGGATGAGGTGGCGCGGTCGATGACCGTGATTGCGTAGATCGCCGCAGTCGCGGGCGACGAATAAGCCGACGACCCCTAAAGTTTTTCGACCACCAGCCGATCAGGATGAGAACACCCAAGAGCAAAGCGGCCCAGGGACGGGTCCGTGACGAGTGCTTTCAGGAGGAAAACAGCATGAGCTCGCCGATTACGCCACCCCAAGGACCCCTTGCCGAGCAGCCAATGCGGCCCGTCGCCGCGCCGAGATCCTCCGCGGCGCCGCAGAGCGCCGGGGCGCCGTTTGCGCTCGAGCCCACCGTCTCCCTCGACACGGTGCCCCCGAGCCCGCCCCACGAGGTGCTCGAGCAGATGGCGGACGCCGCACACACCTACGACGCGTTGAGCGCCCAGGGCCGGGAGCTGCGCTTCGCGCGCGACGAGCAGAGCGGGCGCACCCGGATCGAGGTGCGCGACCGCGCCGGCAACGTGCTGAAGACGCTGTCTCCCGCGCAGGCGCTGGCGCTAGCGGCCGGCACGCCTCTGCAATACGCGGCCGGGGCACCGCTGGAATAGAGGGAGGCGCGTCGTGACCGTCGTCAGCTCATCCACCTCGGGCGCTCCGATCAGCTTCAGCGGCCTCTCCTCGGGGTTGAACACCAGCGAAATCATCTCCGCGCTGCTGGGGGTCGAACGCGCGCCGATCACCCATCTCACCGACGAGCAGATCACCCTCGAAGGACAGCGCACCCAGCTGCAGTCGATCCAGAGCAATCTCACGAAGCTCACCTTCGACGCGCAGGAACTGGGCTCCCCCACCCTCTTCAACACATCTCAGGCGGTGACCTCCAGCGAACCCACCCGGGTCGCGGCGGCCACCACCGCGGGCGCCGCGGTCGGCGGCTACGAGGTGGAAGTCACCCAGCTCGCCAACTCGGGGCAGCGCACGTTCACCTTCAAAAGCCCCGCGGCCGCCGAAACGCTGACGATCGACGGCAAGGAAATCGAAGTCGCCGCAGGCGCAACCATCGAAGACCTGGTCAAAGCGATCAACTCCGACTCCACCGCCACGGTGTATGCGGCGGCGGTGGGGAAAGAAGCGGTGGTGCTCTCCACCCGCGAAACGGGCGCCAAAGCAGCCTACATCGAAGTCGCGGATCCGGGGGGCACGCTCGTCGAACAGGCAGGGCTGGCCAAAGAAGGCGTGAACGCGCAATACACGATCGACGGGGTCGCGGGGACCTCCGCCTCCAACAAGCTCACGAGCGCGATCCCGGGCGTGACGCTCGAACTGAAGGCGCTCACCACCACGACCGGGCCGGTGACGGTCGATGTGCAGCCGCCGGGCCCCAGCGTCAGCTCGATCGTCACGCAGGTGCAGGCGTTCGTCACGCTGTACAACTCGACGATTGGCGCAATCAACAGCCAGTTGACGACCAAGCCCATCACCGGAGGGCAGAGCGCCGCCGAACTGCAGACGGGCACACTGTTTGGGGATTTCGAACTGGGGAGTCTGCTCAACGCGATGCGCCAGTCGATCTACGAACCGGGCAAGGAACTGCCGGCGGAAATGTCGAGCCTCGCGGACATCGGCATCAGCACGGGCGCGCCGACAGGCAACGTGGCCCCTTCGCAGGGCACGCTGGAAGGACAGCTGACCGTCAACACCGCGCAGCTGGAAAGCGCGATCGAGGCCAACCCGGCGGGCGTGGAAAAGATGCTGCAGAGTTTCTCCAAAGGCTTCGAAGGGCTGGTCAACGTAAACGCCGGCCCGGGAGGCTCGCTCGAAGCGCGCCTCACCGGCGACACCACCCAGACCACGGAACTGAGCGCCAGGATCACCAATATGAACGAAATGCTGGCGATTCGCCAGAAAACGCTGGAGTCGGAATTCGCGGCGATGGAAAAAGTGATGGCCCAGAGCCAGTCGCAGTCGGCGTGGCTGAACGCCCAGCTCACCTCGATGCTGGGCAGCGACTCCAGCTCCTCCAGCAGCTCCAAATCCTCATCATCCGGCGGCTAAACGCAAGGCCGGCGCCGCCCACGCCCGCAGCCGAGCGGTCGCGCGGCGCGGGGGCAACGCAACAGGGAGGCGAGGGGCAGCGGCAGGGCAGCATGGGTCAACGCTGCGGGGCTGCGCGGGGCACGTGGCATTCAGAGATCCACGCTCAACTTCTGACTGGCGCGACCGATCACCCGGAACAGCCCAGCCAAAGCTGAGAAGGAGCGACCGAGGACGCATGACTCCCCTGACGGCAACACCGCAGGCATACCGCGAGAACACTGTGCTGTGCGCCACACCGGCGCAGCGCGTGGTGATGTTGTACGACGGCGCCCGTCGCTTCCTGCACCAGGCGGCAGACGCGATGCGCGCGCGTGAAGTGGAGCGCGCCCACAACAAGCTGCGCCAAGCGGAAGAGATCATCGCGCACCTCGACGGGGTGCTCGACTTCGAGCAGGGCGCCGGTTTGGCCGAGCAACTGCACGCGCTGTACAACTTCTGCCTGACCCATCTCAACCGGGCGCGCATGAGCCTGGAGGCCGACAAGGTGGATGAGGTCTCAGAGATACTCGGCGAACTGCGCGAGTCGTGGGTGGAGATCGCGCACCGGTGAGCCCGATGGACCCCTATACGGCGATTCTCGAGCTGGCCGAGCACGAGCTGCAGCTCGCCCGGGACGGCCGGATCGAGGATCTGCGCTCGCTGGCGCCCCAGTGGGATGCTCTCACCGCGGGCCTCCCCGCGCAGCCTCCGATCTCGGCACGCGGCCCGCTGGAACGGGCGGCCGCGCTGCACGAGCGTACGAGTGCCACGCTTCAATGCCTTCGCGAGGGGCTGCTGTGCGACCTACGCACCACCGCGCGCGCAAGTCGCGCCGCCCACGGCTACGCCGCGCAGGGGCCCCGCCGCGTCCACCGCATGGACCGCAGCGCGTAGCCACTGAGAGGCCCAACCGAGCGAGACCGAGATTCGTCTCATTTGGTATGGGCCCAAAACGAATCGTTTGATCCCCCGATCATGGGGCGGCACATGTTGTCTTTTGGGCCCCTAACCAAACAAGAATGAGACCCGATCTCATTTGGTTGGTGGTCTCAAGGTCGTAGCCCCGCCGCCGATGACCGGAGCGACCGGGCCACCGCCCGGGGGCGGCTCACACGGATGAGAGTCGGGTTTGGCCCACGGAGGGCAACAGCTCCAGCAGTCACTCTCGTCACCGCCACCCGATGTCCCTGATCGACACCACCCAGCTCGCATTGGAAAGCGCCGCGCGCGGCGCGTGGGCAAAGCAGACGCTGCTCACCAACAACATCGCCAATGCCAACACCCCCGGCTACCACCGCGAGGACCTCAACTTCCAGGGTGCCCTGCGCCAGGCGCTCGCCGACGGCGAATCCCCCGCCGAAGTGCAGCTGAAGCCCGAAGTCAGCTCCCAGGTGGTCGGTCCCGAAGGCAACGGGGTGGACATCGACCAGGAATCGGCGCTGCTGGCCGAGAACGGTCTGGAATATCAGGCGCTCGTGCAGGTGATGGGCACCCGCAACGAAATTATGCGCTCCGCGATGGGGATCGGCTGATGGGCCTCTTCGACGCGATCGAAATCGCCGGCAGCGGGCTCAGTGCCGAACGGGTACGGATGGACGTCACCTCCGAGAACCTCGCCAACGCGCAGACGACCAAAGCGGCCAACGGGCAGCCCTACCAGCGCCAGGAGGTGGAGCTGCAGCAGACGGGCACCCCCTCCTCCAACTTCGAAGCGACGCTCTCCGAAGCGCTCGGCCCAGGCGCAGGAGCCGCCGCCGGGGCTACAGTCGGGGCCGCGGCAGGCGCCGGGGCAGGGGCCGGACTCACGCACCCGCCCGCGGGTGGCGTGCAGGTGGCGGGGATCGTCGCCGACAAAACGCCCGACCAGGAGGTGTACGACCCCGGCAACCCCGAAGCCAACGCGCAGGGGTACGTGAAGATGCCGAACGTCAACACCGTCACCGAAATGGTGGACCTGATCTCCGAGTCGCGCTCCTACCAGTCGGACGTCACAGCGATGCAGACCGCCAAGTCGATGTTCACCGCGACCCTCGGGATCCTCAAGTGATTCCCCCGATCGGCGCGATCGGCGCTGCGCTTCCGCAAAGCTCTCTCGCTGGCGTGAGCCCAACCGAAACGCAGGGCGTCACAGGCGTTGGCGGAGCTTCCACCGCCACCGGCGTCGAAAGCACAAGCGGCGGCGAATCCGGCGGCTTTGGAGGAGCGCTCACAGAAGCGATCTCCTCGCTCGAGGGGACCCAGCAGAGCGCCGACGGCGCTGCGCAGGCGCTCGCCACGGGCACCGCCTCAAACCCCGAGAGCGCCGTGGTGACCGTCGAGAACGCGCAGCTTGCGATGCAGCTCGCCTCGCAGATTCGCACCAAGGCGGTTGAAGCCGCCCAGCAGATCTTCCAGACACAGGTGTAACCGCCGGCCTTCCCACCACCTCGCGTATCAACGTCACACCAGCTCCCCCCTCCCTCCTCCCCTTTCTCCTACAACCCACCCGACAAATACAACCCACCCGACAAATGCCCGTAAAACAGCTCGCCACACGACTCACCCCGCGCGGATGGATCATCCTCGGCGCCGGCGCGATCGCCGCAATCCTGTTCATCTACCTGTTCGTTCATATGGTGTCCAAGCCCTCCTACTCCACGCTCGCCACCGGCCTCGAACCGGCGCAGACGGGCAAGATGACGAGCGCGCTCGACCAGCAGGGGATCGGCTACGAACTGCAGAACAATGGCACCGCGCTGGCGGTGCAGTCCAACGAGACCGCCCAGGCGCGCGTCGCGCTCGCCGGCGCCGGGCTGCTCGGCAACGCCCAGCCCGGCTTCAAGCTATTTGAAAAATCGAGTCTCGGCGAAAGCCAGTTCCAGCAGCAGGTCACCTACCAGCGCGCGCTGCAAGGCCAGCTCGAACAGACGATCGACAATATCCAGGGGGTCTCCGGTGCGCAGGTCGAGCTCGTGATGCCCTCCACCCAAAACCAGCTGTTCGGCGAAAGCCAGAACGCATCCTCCGCCGCGGTGCTGTTGAGCGGAACCAGCTCGCTGAGCTCCACCTCGGTGCGCGGCATCGCCCAGCTCGTCGCCTCCTCAGTGCCCGGGCTGCGGCTGCAGAAGGTGACGATCACCGACGGCACCGGACAGCTGCTGTGGCCCTCCCAGAATGGGGAAGCCGGCGGCGGCGCGAGCGGCAAGCAGGCCGCCGAGGAACGCTACGACGAGGGGATGGAGGCCAGCCTCGATGAGATGCTCGCCCAGACGATCGGCTCCGGCAAGGCGGTGGTGCAGGTGTACGCCAACCTCAACACCAACCAGACGACCCAGGAATCGCTCACCTACGGCAAGACCGGGGTGCCGCTGCAGCAGAGCAAGAACCTCGAAACCCTTAGCGGCTCCGGCGGAGGTGCGGGCGCGACGGGCACCGCCAACATTCCCGCCTACGCGCAAACCGGGGCCTCGGGTAAGTCCAACTACAAGCATGAAGTGACCGGCTCCTCGCTGGGCGTGGACAAGACCGTCACCCATTCCACGGTCGCCCCCGGGGAAGTCGAAAGCGAGCACGTCTCGGTGCTGCTCGACCACTCCGTGCCCACCACCTCGGTCGGCGCGATCAAGGAAGCCGTCACCAACGCCGCCGGCATCCAGGCCAAGCGGGGGGACACGATCTCGATCGGCCAGATGGCCTTTGCGAAGGCCACCGCCCCCGCCGCCGCCGAAGGCGCCTCCGGGGGGATGCTCGGCTACGCCAAGTACGCCCTGATCGGGATCGCTTCCGCAATCTTCCTGTTCTTCACCACTCGCGCACTGCGCCGCCGCGAGCAGGAAGGGATCGATAACGATCCCCCGTGGCTGCGCGAGCTGGAGCTGCCGGTGAGGCTGTCGGAGCTCGAACGCGAAGTCCTGCCACGCCCCGCCGCCGAGGCCCCCACGCTGGTCGCCGCGGCCGCCGGCGGGGGAGGCGATCCGATCCGCCGCCAGGTGGAGCAGCTCGCTGAGTCCAACCCCGATCGGGTAGCCCAGCAGCTGCGCAGCTGGATGCAGGAGGACCGATGATCGCGTCAAAGACCGGTGATCCGGGAGGCAATCCATTGGGTGGCGCGCGGCCGGCGGGCTTTGCATGTAATTCCTACACCCCACCACTTCACAAAATGAAGGGTAGGGGTCCGAAAAGTAAACACAACACCCCTGCGCCCGCGATCGCGAGGCAACCCTGATGGCCATCCAACTCCCCCCCGCCTCCGGCGCCCCAGGCACCGACCCGGCTGGGGGGGCACTGCTTCCTGCGGTGCGCCTCGGCGGCCGTCGCAAGGCAGCGGTGCTGATGGCCGCGCTCGGCGCCGAGCGCGCCGCTGAGGTCATCCAGCACCTCCGCCAGGAGGAGATCGAGAGCCTCTCGCTGGAAATGACCAAGCTCGGCGCGATCGAAGAGCAGATCACCGAGGCGATCCTCAGCGAGCTCGCGGCCGCCGCCGGCACCGACAGCCTCGGCGACGTCGAAGGCGGCACCGAGTTCGCCCGCGAAGTGCTCGAGCGCGCGCTCGGCCCCGAGCGCGCCGAGGAACTGTTGGCACGCCTGGCCAGCGCCAACGACGCCCGCTCGTTCGAGTTCCTGAGCCGCACCCCGCCCGAGCAGATCGTCGGCTTCCTGCGCACCGAGGCCCCGCAGACGATCGCGCTGGTCGTCGCCAACCTGCACACCGCGCTCGCCGCCCAGGTACTCGCGCGGCTGCCCGACGCGATCCAGCCCGACATCGCGCTGCGGATCGCGCGCATGGGCGAGACCAGCCCGTCGGTGATCCAGCAGGTGGAAGAGGTGATCCGCCAGAAGCTCACCACGGTTGTCGAGCAGGAGTACTCCTCCGCCGGTGGCGCGAAGGCGCTTGCCGACATCCTCAACCACGCCGACCGCTCCACCGAGCGCGCCGTGCTCGAGCACCTCGGCGCCACCGACTCCGAACTCGCCGAGGAGGTCCGCCGGATGCTGTTCGTGTTCGAGGACGTTGTCACGCTCGAAGACCGCGCGATCCAGCAGGTGCTGCGCGAGGCCAACCAGAAGGACCTCGTGCTCGCGCTGCGCGGGGTCCCGGAGGCGGTCAAGGAGAAGCTGCTCGCCAACATGTCCGAGCGCGGTGCGGCGATGCTGCTGGAGGAGATGGAGGTCCAGCAGCCCCAGCGCCGTCGCGACGTGGAGGCCGCCCAGGGCCGCATCGTCGCCGTTGTGCGCCGCCTCGAGGAGGCCGGCACGATCGTGCTCTCAAGCGGCGACGGCGAGAGCGAAGAGGAAGCGGTGGTGTGAGCTACCCCCTCGAGCAGCTCGAGTCCTCCGCGCCTGCGCCCCGGGGCACCCCTGCCCGCATCCTCGCCGATGCCGCCGCCGAGGCCGAGCGCGTACGTGAGCTTGCCCGAGCCGAAGGGCACGCCGAGGGTCTCGCCCGGGGCCGCGAGGACGGTCTCGCTGAGGCCCGCTCGGCCGCGAGCGCCCTGCGGCAGGCACTGAGCGAAGCGCTGGCGCTGCGCGAGCAGCTCGCCGAGGAGACCGAGAGCGACGCCGTCGCGCTCGCGCTCGCGCTGGCCGCGAAGATCCTTGCCGGCACGCTCGCCGTGGAGCCCGAGCGCGTCCTCGACTCCGTGCGCGGAGCGCTACGGCGCGTCACCGACCGCCGCCGCGTGACGGTGCTCGTCGACCCGGCCGACCTGGAGACCGTCAGCGCCGCGATCGCCGAAGTGGAGACTCAGGTCGGGGGCATCGACCACTGCGACGTCCAGGCCGACCGGCGCGTGGGGCGAGGCGGCGCGATCGTGCGCACGCTGGAGAGCGAGGTCGACGCATCGGTCGACACCCAGCTGGAGCGCGCCCGCGAGGTCATCCAAGCCGAGCTCGCCAGCGCGGCGGAGCCCTCACCATGAGCTCACGCCACCCACAAGCCGCAGCCGGCCACCCGCTCGCACGACGCCCCGAGCCCTTGCGATGAGCGGCGCGCTGCTCAGCCGTGCCGCCGGCGCGCTCGCCGGCGCCGATCTTGCCCGCTGCCACGGGCGCGTGAGCAACCTGATCGGGCTGATCATCGAGGCCACCGGGCTGCAGGCGGAGGTCGGCGAGGTGTGTCTCGTCGGCGCCGACCGGAATCGCGAGGCGGTGCCCGCCGAGGTCGTCGGCTTCCGCGAGGGCCGCACCCTGCTGATGCCGCTGGGCGAGCTCCAGGGGATCGGGCCCGGCACCAAGGTGCTGCCGACCGGCGCCCCGTTCCGCGTGCCCGTCGGCCCGCAGTTGCTGGGGCGCGTGATCGACGGGCTCGGCGCCCCGCTCGACGGCCTCGGCGCGGTCGCCATCGATGGTCATGAAGGGGCGGGCTTTCGCTCGACGATCGCCGCTCCTCCCCCGGCTCTGCACCGGCCCCGCATCCACGAGCGCGTCGCGCTCGGCGTGCGCGCGCTCGACAGCCTCGTCCCCTGCGGGCGCGGGCAGCGGCTTGGGATCTTCGCCGGCTCGGGCGTCGGCAAGTCCTCGCTGCTGGGGATGATTGCCCGCTCCACCTCCGCCACCGTCAACGTGATCGCGCTGGTCGGGGAGCGTGGCCGCGAGGTGCGCGAGTTCGTCGAGCGCGACCTCGGCGATGCGCTCGCGCACTCCGTCGTGGTCGTCGCCACCTCCGACGAGCCCGCGCTCGTGAGAATCAAGGCCGCCTTCACCGCCACCACGATCGCTGAGCACTTCCGCGACCACGGCCACCACGTGATGCTGATGATGGACTCCGTCACCCGCTTCGCCACCGCCCAGCGCGAGATCGGCCTGGCGATCGGCGAGCCTCCCGCCACTCGCGGCTTCACCCCGTCGGTATTTGCGCTGCTCCCACGCCTGCTGGAGCGCGCCGGCACCAGCCCTCAAGGCTCGATCACCGGCCTTTACACGGTG
>JBEKYV010000084.1:0-10369 GCA_049510515.1 Solirubrobacteraceae bacterium
ACGTGCACGTCGCCCGCTACATCCCGCAAACCGCCGTGCTCGACAGCTGCGCGGCGGTCGTCTCGCACGCCGGATCGGGCACGATGTTCGCGGCGCTCGCGCGGGGGATCCCCAACGTCTGCCTGCCACAGGCCGCCGACCAGTTCCAGAACGCCGAGGCGTGTGTGCGTGCGGGGGCGGGCTTCGCCTTCGAGCCGGGAGAGGTGACCGCGCCCGAGCTTCGCGACGCGGTGGAGCAGCTGCTCAACGAGCCCGGGCCGCGGGCGGCGGCCGCTAAGCTCAGCCGGGAGATATCGGAGATGCCGGATCCCGACGATGTGGCTCAAACGATTGCGGCACGGTTCGCGGGAGGGGATGTATGACTGAGCAGTTCGACGTGGTCATCGTCGGGGCGCGCTGCGCGGGGTCGCCGCTGGCGGCGCTGCTCGCGCGTCGCGGTCTGCGTGTCGCGGTGATCGAGCGGGCGAAGTTTCCGCGCGACACGCTCTCGACGCACTTCTTCCAGGCGCAGGCGCTCGCCTCGCTCGAGCGCCTCGGAGTCACGGAGAAGCTGCAGGCGAGCGGCTCGCCATGCGTGGGCACGATCGACCTGCGGATCGAAGACTTCGCCTTCCAGGCGCCGATCCCGCAGCTGCCGGGCGACGTCGGTGGGATTAGATCGGTGCGTCGCATGGTGCTCGACCCGATGCTCGCCGAGGCAGCCCTCGAGGCGGGCGCCGAGGTGCGCATGGGGGCGACGGTGAACGGTGTGGTACAGGAGGGTGGGCGGGTGACTGGCGTGCAGGTCACGCAGGACGGCACGGAGAGCACCTTGTGCACGCGGCTGGTGGTGGGCGCCGACGGTCGCAACTCGACCGTCGCGAAGAGTGTCGGCGCGCGCAAGTACAACCTTGCCCCCAACGAGCGGTTTGCCTACTGGTCCTTCTTCGAGGGCGCCGATCTGGGCTCCGATCCAGCGTTCGTCCTGCATCGCTGGGGCGCGCGGTTCGTGATCGCGGCCCCGTCGGACAGCGGGCTGTATCAGGTCGTGGTGATGCCCGAGCTGCATGAGCTCCCGTGCTACCGCGAGGATCTCGAGGGCAGCTTCATCGCGCACGCCCACAGCTGCCAGCCGGTCGCACAGGCGTTATCGGGCGCCCAGCGCGTCGGGAAGATCTTTGGGATGCTGCGCTGGCAGGGTTTCTTCCGAGAGGCATCCGGCCCTGGTTGGGTGCTCGTCGGGGACGCCGGCCACTTCAAGGATCCCGCCGCCGGCCAGGGGATCGGGGATGCGTTCAGGCAGGGCGAGCAACTGGTGGAGCCGATCCTCCGTGGCCTGGAAGGCTCCGATCGGGTGCTCGACCAGGCTCTGGTGGAGTGGGGACGCTGGCGCAACGCCGACGCGATCGGGCACTACTGGCTGGCGACAGACATCGGCGGTGCCGGCAAACCGCCCACCGCGCTTCCCGAGGTCGGCAAGCGGCTGCGCGCGAACGGCGAATTGGCGCCTTTGATCGATCTCTTCAGCCACCGCGGCAAGCCCTCGGAAGTCTTCACCCCGCCGCGCCTGATCGCTGCGATGGGACGGGTCCTCGCGCAACCCGGATGCGACCGCCGAGCGCTGCTGCGCGAGCTCGGTGGGCTCATCGCCCTGAACGCCCACCGTCAGCGCATCTATCGCTGGCCGGTGTACGAGGCCGCCGGCGTCAGCACCGATGCGGGGGCCACCGAGGTGGCCGACGGCTAGTGGTCGCCGTGGTGGTGTTCAGCCCGTAAAGAACTGCTGGTAGAGCAGGAACACGTTGAGCGCGCTGATCAGGCCGGCGCAGCCCCACGCGAGGATGGTCGTGAGGCGGCGGTTGACGTGTACGCCCATGATGTCTCGGCGGCAGGTGATCATGACGAGCGGCACAAGTGCGAAGGGGATGCCGAAGGACAGCACGACCTGGCTCAGCACGAGCGCGCTGGTGGGGCTGACACCGATAGCGAGGACGACGATCGCGGGGAGCATGGTGACCGCGCGGCGCAGCAGCAGTGGGACACGGATGTTGATGAAGCCGGCCATGACGACCTGGCCGGCATACGTACCGACGCTGGAGGAGGAGGCGCCGGAGGCGAGCAGCGCGACGGCGAACGCGAGCGCGGCGGTGCCGCCGACGAGGTGGCCGAACTGGGCGTGGGCCTCGGGGATCGAGCTCAAACCCGAGAGGGCGGGGGTGTGGAAGAGCTTGGCGGCGACGGCCAGCATCGCCATGTTGACCAGGCCGGCGAGGCCGAGCGCGATGATCACGTCCAGGCGCTCGAAGCGCAGCACGCGCCCGCGCTCGCGGTCGTTGCGACAGGGCATGCGGCCACTGGTGAGCGCCGAATGCAGGTAGATCACATGCGGCATCACGGTCGCGCCGATGATGCCCACCGCGAGGTAGAGCGAGGTGGCGCCGTGCAGGCCGGGCAGCAGCCCCTTCAGCGAGTCGTGCACGGAGGGGCCGATGCGCAGCGTCTCATACAGAAAGCCCGCGAAGATGATCCCCAGGAGCGCGGTAATCGCCAGCTCGAAGCGGCGGAAACCACGGGTCTGCAGCTCGAGGATCGCGAACGCGATCACACCAGTGATCAGGCCGGCTGGGAGCAGCGGCATGCCGAACAGCAGGTTCAGCCCGAGCGCGGCGCCGAGGAACTCGGCGATGTCGGTTGACATCGCCATGATCTCGGCCTGCACCCACATGCCCCACGTGAACGCGCGGGGGAAGTGCGCGCGCACGAGCTCGGGATAGTTGCTATCGGTGACGATCCCGAGCTTGGCCGAGAGGTACTGGATCAGCATCGCCATCACGTTCGCCGTCAGCACTACCCACAGCAGCAGGTAGCCGAACTGGGCGCCACCTTCGATATTGGTGGCGAAGTTACCCGGATCGACGTAGGCAATCGAGGCGACGAACGCCGGGCCGAGCATCGCCAGCGTCGCCCGCACGCGACCCCTGGACAGCAGTTGCTCGAGCGCGCTCGGCCCCGCAAGCGCTCCTCCGAGCTCCCCCGGCAGCGCTATCGAGGCACCCTTCGCGACGCCCTCCAACGCGGGAATCGGATCGCGGGGCAGTGGCGTCATCCCTGCGTCGCCTGCACTTCGACGCGCATCGCGCCGGCGAGTTGGCCACCGATCGCGTACTCTCGCTCCCCGAAGCGGACGAACAGCGGGCCGCCGAAGGGCTGGCGCTCGCGGACCACGAAGCGGTCTCCCGGCGAGATCCCGCAGCCGGCGAGGTAGCGCAGCATCTCCGGGTCGGAGTCCGAGACGCGCACGAAGACCCCCTCCTCACCATCCTCGAGGCTCTCCATGCTGCGCGTTGAGCGCTCGTCGAGCTCCAGGGCGGCGTTGGGGATCGGGTCGCCGTGGGGGTCCACAGTGGGGTGCCCGAGCTTCGCCGCGATCAACTCCTCGAGATCCTCGGAGAGCACGTGCTCGAGCACCTCGGCCTCGGCGTGAACCTGATCCCAGGGCATCCCCAGCGTGTCGGCGAGGAAGCTCTCGAGCAGCCGGTGGTGGCGGATCACCTCCAGCGCGAGGCGCCGCCCATCGCCGGTGAGACGCACTCCACGGTAGGGCACGTGAGTCGTGAGCCCCAGGTCGTCGAGCTTCTTGAGCATCGCCGATACGGAGCCTGGCGTGATGCCCAATCGCTCGGCCAGCGCTGTGGTGGATACCGGCTCATCGCTGCGGGACTCCAGGGCGAAGATCGCCTTCGAGTAGTCCTCGACCGCCGGCGAACGCAACATCTCTTTGGTAGGCATAGAAATGAGAGTATGGCAAACCAAAACTTTAGTCAAGGGTTCTCAGAAACCAAAGCCATGCTGGGCTTAAGCTCGGACAGACCCGCCCAACCACCAAACCCAAACCCCCAGACTGAACAAAGCACTATTGGGTTTCGGTGTGGACGACGACATCAGCGATGTCGGGGACCTGTTGGCGCAGCTCCTCCTCGAGCTCGCCGCCAAGCTGGTGAGCATCGACCAGGGGGGTCTCGGCGCCGACGCCAAGCGTGAGGAAGATGACGCGGCCGGCCTCGGTGCGAAGCAGCCTCGTCTTGCGCGGCTCGGTTCCCGTCCACTCGAGGACTATGCGCTCGATCTCCCGCACCGCGTCGAGGTCCGTGCTCGCAGTGGCTGGGCGGGCGATCAGCGGGCGCTCCAGGGGCTCCAAGTGTGTCTGCACCTCACTCACCACGCCGGGGCGGGCACGGATGGCCTGCTCGATGCGCTCAGCGACCGCGAGTGCGGTGTGGAGGGCGAGATCGGGGGGGAACTTCAGATGCAGGGAGACGCTGGCTGATCCGTCGTGCTCGTAGATCGTGATGTCGTGCACTTCCTTGACCAGTGGCTCGGCAAGCGCGATCGCCAGGATCCGGTCGCGGAGGTCCAGGCCGCTGCGGCGAGGCTCGACGTGGACGACGACATCGCTGCCGGGCAGCACGGTCTCGATCGCCGCCTCAATGCTGTTCGCGGCCTGGTGGCCCTCGATCACCGCTGCCCCGGGCGCGACGGCGGCGATGACGTCCGCGAAGTAGCGCCCGGCGGACTGGCGCAGGCGCAGCCGCACCAGTTCGATGTCGGGTTCAAGGTGCGCGAGCGCGCGCTCGGCTGCCTCTCTGGCCTCGGCCGGGGTGCGGTCCATCAGCACGTTCGCGTTCTCCGCGATCAGCCGGGTCGCGGTGGCGAGGATGATCGCGGCGATGATGAGTGCGGCGCTCGCGTCGCCTCCAGCGAACCCGGCGCGCACGAGCAGCAATCCGACAAGGACCGCCACGGAGCCGGCCATGTCTCCAGCGAAGTGAAACCCGTTGGCGTGCAGGGCGGGGCTCACGTAGCGCCGTGCGGCGCGCAACGAGATGACGGTGCGGGTGAGGTCCACGGCCAGCGCGATCGCGATGACCGCGAAGACATACCAATGGGTGTCGGGCGTGCCGCTCGGACCGATGAGGTGTTTGATCGCCTCGACTGCGACGATCAGCCCGCCGGCCAGCAGGATGCCGGCCTCGCCCAGCGCTCCCAGGTTCTCGGCGCGACCGTGCCCGTAGGGGTGCTCGGGGTCCGCTGGCTGGCCGCCCAGCCGCACGGCGAAGAACGTCATGATCGCGGCGAGGACATCTCCGCTTGACTCGATCCCAGCCGAGATCAACGCCAGGCTGCCAGCTATCAATCCCACTCCGAGCTTGAGGATCACCAGCAGGCTGGCCGCGGCGATCGACGCGAGCGTCGTCCGTCGCTGCACGGCTACCTGCTCGCTGCTGGCCGGCTGCACCATCGGCAGAGCCTATGGCGCAGGGCCGGATCCGACGCCCGGGGTTGGTCAGCCAGCGACGCCGGCGGGTGGGCCACCGGCGCCCGGGGGAGAGCCACCAGCGACGCCCGGGGGCGGTCCCCCGGCGACGCCAGGGGGTGGGCCGCCGCCAACGCCCGGAGGCGGGCCGCCGGCGAGTGCCAGCGAGGAGTCCCACAGGCCGTCGAGTCCCACGATCGCCGCGCGCGCCTGCTCGATCGCGATGCCGGGCGCCTCGAACAGGCCGTCGGCCTCCCACCGTTGCGGGTCGAGACTCAGGGCGTATGGATTGAGTGGCCGATCGGTTGGGGGGCCGCCCTCGGGCAGCGCTTTCGCTGCCTGGTTGAAGATCGCGACCGCCATCGCCTCCGCGTTGCGCACCTGAGTGCGCAGCTCCTCCAGCAGCGCCTCGTCGTCGGGATACTCCTTGACCAGGCCGACGAGTCCCGAGACGAGCACCGGGAACGTCGCGAGCATGTCGGGGTCGCGCGGCTTGCGCTCGAGCTCGTGCCATTCGCGGAACAGCTTGTGCATGTTGATGTTCAATTTGAACAGACGCTCCATGTCCTCGTCGGCGCGCTTCATGAAGTCGAGGTCGGTGAGCCTGTTCTGCGTGAACAGCAGCACGGCGCCGACGTGGTTGATGTAGAAGTCCCACGTCAGGAAGCCGCACATCACCCACGGGTTGCCGAACACCGGGTAGGAATCCCGATAGCGGGAGATCACATGCTCGAACAGGCGCTGGTAGAGCTCGTTGCAGTAGCGCGCGCGCTCGTCGATCTCCTCGCCGTCCAGATCGCGAGTCACCAGGTCGGCCGTGAAGGTGTTGCTGTAGCCGATGAAGTCAGAGCCCGGTGAGTAGAAGGGATCGGCGAACGCCGCCGCCTCGCCCACCAGCGCCCAGCGGTCGGTCGAGAAGGCCTGCTTGACCCCGTACGCGAAATCGCGTACTCGCAGGAAGTCCTCGATGTCCTCCTGGCGCTGCTCCACCGAGGCCGCCAGCTGCGGCTCGTGCTTGCGCAGCCAGCCGAGCAGGCGATCGAGCTCGTTGATCTCCTCGTAGGGGTGAAAGCGGGGGTCGGCGCACAGGCCGATGCTGATCGGCCCGGTGGCAAGCTGGATCAGCCACACCCAGTAGCCCTCGCCCATCAGGTGGTTGGTGCTGTACCGGCGGATTCCCGGTTCGGACATGCGCCCCATCCACGCGGCGTCGCCGGCGCCCCACTCCTCGAAGTCCAGCCCTCCCCCCAGCCGGAACCACGCGGAGTTGATGTGGTGCCCGCAATCGGTGGCGAGGTCGAGCTTGCGCTTCATGATGCTCGCGCGACCGGCCGCGTCCACGATCCAGCGCGCCGTCAGCGCCGTCTCCTCGTCGAACTGCTCGAAGGTCACGCGGTGCCGATCGCCGCCGAGCTCGATCTCGCGCACGCGTGCGCCCTGCTGGATATCGACGCCGAGCGAGCGGGCGCGCGCCGCGAGCTTGTTCTCGAACAGGCCCCGATCGAGCTGGAAGTTGTCGTGCGGCGGGTATATCGGTGGCCCCATCTCGACCCGCTTGGTGATGTCCTCGTTGCCGTCGGCGGTGGGGAAGTAGCGCAGCCCGCACTTGCGCACCTGTTCGGCGACCAGGTGCTCCTTCATCCCGACGACCTCGGCGAAGTAGTGGGCGCCGCTGGGCACCGTCGACTCGCCGACCTTGAACGCCGCCAGCGGAGCGGGGCCCTCGCGCTTCTCGAGTACTACTACGCTCGTCTGCGGCCGCGTCTGCTTGAGCTGGATCGCGAGCGTCAGACCCGCCAACCCACCGCCGAGAATCGCGACGTCATAGTGCTCCCGCGGCGGGCGGACCGCCGCAAACTCCACAATTGACTGGCCCCGTTCGATGCTCACGGATTCGCCATCCTATACAACAACGCCGTCGCGCACGTTGAAGGTCGATCGGCTGGCCTGCGCGAAGCAGGCACGGAGCGGCGCCAGCAGGCGGGCGTGGTCCTCCGAGGCGTCCCAGCCGCTAGAGAGCTCGGCGCTCTCCCACTCGCTTATCACCAGCCAGTGCTCGTTGTCGTCGCTGGCCTCGCACAGCTGATGGCCGATCAGTCCCGGCTCCTCGGCGACTCGTGCGCGCAGCGCGTCGTAGGCGCTCAGCAGTTCCTCGCGGGACCCCGGCTTGATACGGACGTCGACGATCAGCCGGACGCTCATGCTTCGGCGGGCGGGTCCCAGCTATAGAACTCCCGCGCCTGGGCGTCCTTCGGCGAGCGCCACGTCTCGGGGTTGTAGGGGGTGATGTAGGGGTCGAGCTGGGCGCTGATCTCCCTGAACAGGTCGTGATTGCGCACCTTCTCGACGGCGTCGGCGAACTCGTCGTCGGTCTCCACCAGGTGGATGTAGATGTCGTCGAGCACGAACAGGCTGCGGTGGCGCACGCCGGTGATGTGCGGCAGCTCGGTCTCGTCGGAGGCGCCGAAGATCCGTGCGACCTCCTCCTCGGCGCCGGGCTTGATTCGGGCAACGATCACACCTCGCTTGATAATGACCTGCCTCCTTTCGCCCGGTGGTTGCGCGGCGGGCGAAGCATATATTGTCCACGCGCGAGCCGCCATGTCGAGCAGACGTCTACTGATCATCGCCCGCCATCAAACCAAGCTGCTGCTTGGCAATCCGGGCGCGCTCGTGATCTTCGTGATCATCCCGCTGCTGACGATGGTGATCATGAAGACGACGCAGAAGTCGGCGCTGCTGGGGGCCGGCTACCGCCACGTCAACGGGGCCGAACAGGTCGTGCCGGGGCTGACGGTGATGTTCGCGTTCTTCTGGCTGGTCTACGTCGGGCGGACGTTCTTTGCCGAGCACGCCTGGGGCACGTGGGACCGCCTGCAGATGATGGCCTCCACCACCGAGGTGGTGATCGGCAAGCTGCTGCCCTCGTTCGTGGTGATCACGCTGCAGATGATCATGCTGTTCGTGATCGGCGATCTGGCGCTCGGCATGGACTCGAAGGGCTCGATGGCGACGCTGCTGGTCCTCGCGCCGACGATGGCGCTGTGCGTGCTGGCACTGACCTTCGCGCTCGTCTCGTTCTGCTCCACGATGACCCAGCTGGATGCCTCCTCCAACCTGCTGATGCTGGTGTTCGCCTCACTCGGGGGGGCGCTCGCGCTGACCGCCACCCTGCCGAGTTGGGCGCAGACGATCGCGCCCGCGATCCCCAGCCACTGGGCGATGCAGGCCTCGACCGATGTGATCCTCAGGGGCGAAGGGTTTGGGGCGGTGATCGGCCCCACGGCCGTGCTGCTGGGCTTCGCCGCGCTCTTCACCGTGCTCGCCGCGATCCGCTTCCGCCCAACCGACCGCAAGCTGGTCTCGTGAGCGTCGGCGAGCTGCGCGTGATCTCCGGCCCGGCGGCCGGCACCGACATCCCGCTCGGGCACACTGTGCCGATTGGGCGCGCCGCGGAGGGACCCGGCGGACTGGGCGGTGACGAGGAGCTCTCCCGCAACCACGCGCGCGTCGTGATGCTCGGCGATGGGGGGTATGCGCTGGAGGATCTCGGCTCTACCAACGGCACCTACCTGAACGGCTGGCGGATCCCGGCCTCGCAGCTGCTCAGCACCGGCGATCGCATCCAGGTCGGCCAGACGGTGCTCGAGGCGGTGCTGCCCGCCGACGCGCAGCGCACCGCGATGCGTCGGCGACCGGTGATCCTGGCCGGCACCCCAGACGCCGAGGAGCTGCGCACCCCGCGCTCGCGGGCCACCCTGTATGCGAGCGGCGTGCGCAAGGCCTACGGGGATTTCGAGGTCCTCAAAGGTGTCGACCTGGAGATCGAACCGGGCGAGGTCGCGGGCCTGCTCGGCCACAACGGCGCGGGCAAGACGACGTTCGTCTCGTGCGTTGCGGGGCTGCGGCGGACCGACTCCGGCACGATCCTCGTCAACGGCGTCGATGCAACCACCGACCCGCTGAAGGCGCGCCAGCACCTGGGCATCGCCCCGCAGGATCTCGGCATCTACCCGACGCTCACGGTGCGCGGCAACCTCGAGCTGTTCGGCGAGCTGGGCGGGCTGCGGGGGCGCGAAGTCGCAAAGCGCGCCGAGGAGGTCGGGGAGGCGCTCAGCCTCACGCCCAAGTTCGACGCGCCCGCCGGCACGCTCTCCGGCGGGCAGCAGCGGCGCCTGCACACCGGCATGGCGATCGTCTGCAAGCCGGCGCTGTTGATCCTCGACGAGCCGACCGTCGGCGCCGACATCCGCACCCGCCAGGAGATCCTCGATCTCGTCAAAGGGCTCGCCGAGGAGGGTCACGCGGTCTGCTACTCGACCCACTACCTCCCCGAGATCGAACAGCTCGGCGCCTCGGTGGCGCTGCTGCAGGGCGGCGCGATCATCGCCCGCGGATCGATCGCCGATCTCGTCGCGATGAACTCCACCCAGGTCGTGGAACTGACCTTCGACGGCCCCGCGCCCGAGATCGCCGTGCGCGGGGGAGAGGTCGTGTGCGACGGCTCGGTGCTGCGCATCTCCAGCGACAACGCCGCGGCGATGGCCGCCGCCGCGCTCGGGCAGCTCGGCGGCCACGCGATGCGGCTGCGCAACATCGAACTGGTGCGCCCCAGCCTCGACAGCATCTACCTGACGCTCACCGAACAGCGCTACTCCAGCGAGGAGCCGGGGGCGGGCGGAGCTGGGGAGCGCGAGGACGTCCACCCGATCGCCACGCGCGCGGCGCTGCAGAACTCCGGGTTGAACTTCAGGCGCCCGTAGCGATCACAGGTCGTATTTGATGCTGTCGGCGATCGCCCGGCGCCAGAACACCTTCGGGACGGCGCGCAGGACGTTGTTGCGCACCGCCACCACCGCGGGGTTCCCCAACGAGAACAGCTGCCCCCGGCGCCGCGAGGTCAAAACGATCTTCGCGCAGCGCTCCATGCGCGCCTGCTGGAAGGAGTCGAGCGCGCCGGCGAGCATCCGCTGGTCGCGCAGGCCGTCGGTGAGCGATAGCTCCTTGGCAAGCACGACCGAGTCCTCCATCGAGATCCCCGCTCCCTGCCCGACGAACGGGGTGGTCATGTGCGCG
>JBEKYV010000085.1:0-10225 GCA_049510515.1 Solirubrobacteraceae bacterium
CGCGGTGGCCACCGTCCGCGGCTGGCACGCCGACGGTCACTTCGTACAGCTGCTGAGCTACCCCGCCACCTGCTGCCGCCGTTCGACGGCTGCCTGGCTGGAGGCGATCGGGCTGCCGTTCGACGATCTGCAGTGTCCCACCGGGCGCGTGGAGATGTGCGTGCGGGAGGGGATCGAGTTGCTGATCGACGACAGCCCCCTCAGCATCGGGGGAGCGCTGGAGCACGGCATCGTCGCGGCGACGCTCGTGCACCCATGGAACGAAGAGGTGTGCGAGGAAGAGGATGTGATCTGCGCTCGCGACTGGCGGGAGCTCGCGCGGCTGCTGGCGCCGGTGGTGGGCGTGCCGGCCGGCTCGCAGGAGAAGGTGGGCGCGAGCAGGTCATAGGCGCCTGCGCGGCGAAATAGCTGAGCATGGCCGTCGAGGGAAGCGCCGGCGAGGGAGATCGGGACCTGCCGGGCGAGTGGAGCTCAGCGTTGGGGCTGCTGCAGGATGACCTGCGCCGTCGCGACGCCGCGGTGCGCACGCGCCGAGCCTACGCTGTGGATCTCGGGCAGTTCGCGCGCTGGGCCCACGCCCGCGGGAGGATGCCTGCGGAGGTGGATGTGCGCGATGTGCGCCGCTACGTCGCGGGACTCTCGGAGGCGGGCGCGGCGCCCGCGAGCACCGCCCGTAAGCTGGCGGCCGTCAGGGGTCTATTCTCCAGCCAGCGCGAGCACGGCTTGATCGCGGGCAACCCGGCCGACCTGGTGGCGACCCCCCGCCAGCCCTCGCGCCTGCCGCGTGTGCTGAAGGCGAGCGAGGTGGCGCAGTTGCTGGAGAGCGTCCCCGCCGACACGTTGCTGGAGTTGCGCGACCGGGCGCTGTTCGAGCTGGCCTACGCCTGTGGACTGCGCGCGGAGGAGCTGGTGTCGCTGGGGCTCAACGACGTCGACTGGGACGGAGAGCAGTTGCGCGTGGAAGGCAAGGGCCGCAAGACGCGCTACGTGCCAGTCGGGGAGTTGGCGATGGCGGCGCTGCGCGACTACCGCGAGCCCCGAGAGCGGGAGTGGCGGTCGCACGCAGGCCAGGAAGCGGGAGGCCCGCTGTTCCTGAGCAAGTCGGGCAGGCGCCTGAGCACCAGCGATGTGCGCCGGCGCCTGCGCAAGTGGACCGGGCGCGCGGGCATCGCCGGTGGGGCTTCGCCGCACACGCTGCGCCACAGCTTCGCCACGCACCTGCTGGACGGCGGAGCCGACCTGCGCAGCATCCAAGAGCTACTCGGCCACGCCAGCGTCTCGACGACGCAGGTATACACTCGGGTAGAGTCCGCCAGGCTGAAAAGCGCTTATGCACGCAGCCACCCACGAGCCTGACGACGCGGAGTAAAGCCCTGGAGACCAATGTAAAGACGGTCGAGCTGCGCGACCTGTGGCGGCGCTATAAGTCCGACGGTGATCGGCGGGCGCGCGAGCGCCTTGTGGTCGCCTACTCACCGCTCGTGAAGTATGTCGCCGGGCGCACCGCCGCGGGGCTGCCCCCGCACGTCGAGGAGGGCGACCTGATCTCCTACGGCCTGGTGGGCTTGATCTCGGCGATCGAGCGCTTCGACCCCTCGCGCGAGATCAAGTTCGAAACGTACGCGATCACCCGCATCAAGGGCGCGATCATCGACGAGCTGCGCTCGATGGACTGGGTGCCGCGCAGCGTGCGCGCGCGCGCAAGGGAGATCGAGCGCGCCAACTCGAAGCTCGAGCATCGCCTGCAGCGCGCGGCCACCGACACCGAGCTGGCGGCGGAGCTGGGGATCTCCGAGGACGAACTGCAAACATCGCTGCTGGCGATCTCCCACTCCTCGATCGCGGCGCTCGACGAGCTGTGGAGCGTCTCCGACTCAAGCGGCGACCAGGTGTCGCTGATGGACACGCTGGAGGACCCGGGCGCGCCCGACCCCGCACGGGCGCTGGACGTGGGCGACATGAAGGACCGCATCGCCGACGCGATCGCGCGGCTGCCCGAGCGCGAGAAGCTGGTGATCGCGCTGTACTACTACGAGAACCTGACGTTGCGCGAGATCGGCGAGGTGCTGGGCGTGACCGAGTCGCGCATCTCCCAGCTGCACACCAAGGCCGTTTTGCGCCTGCGCTCTCGCATGCAGAGCGACTCCTTCGACTGATCCGGCTGGGAACACCCCTGGCGAAGGGGCCGCTCGCGATGTATGTTGATCTGAGCCCCCGGGTAAGGAGAGATCACATGCACACAGCGGCGGATCGGATTCGCAACGTCGCCCTCGTCGGCCATCGCGGGGCGGGGAAGACCTCGCTGCATGAGGCGCTGCTGTTCGAGGCGGGGGTGACGACGCGGCTGGGGAGCGTCACCGATGGCAATACGGTCTCCGACGCCGACCCCGACGAGCAGGCGCGGCAGATGTCGATCTCCACCGCGCTGAGTTCCTTCGAATGGGGCGAGCGCAAGATCAATTTGCTCGACACCCCCGGCGAGCCGAGCTTCGTGGCCGACGCGCTGGGCGCGTTGCGCGTATGCGAGTCGGCCGTGTTCGTCGTCAACGGCGTGATGGGCGTCGAGGTCTCCACCGCCCGCCTGTGGACGCGCACCGAGGAGCTTGACATCGCGCGGATGTTGTTCGTCAACATGCTCGACCGCGAGCGCGCCGACTTCTTCCGCACGTTGGAGCAACTGAAGGCGGCGTTCGGCCCCCACGTGGTCGCGACGGAGATCCCGATGGGCGCCGAGCACGAGCTGGAGGGCGTGATCGACCTCGTGGACATGCGCGCCTTCCGTCAGGACTCCGCGCAGCGCCAGGGCTGGACTGAGATTCCGATCCCCGACGAGCACGCCGCCCGCGCGCGGGAGTACCGCGAGAAGCTGATGGACGAGGTGGCGGAGGTGTCGGACGCGTTGATGGAGCGCTACCTGGAGGGCGAGGAGATCTCCCACGAGGAGATCGTGGGGGCTTTGAAGGAGGGCACCAACCACGGGCGCATCTTCCCCGTCGTGGGCGGCGTGGCGAGCGCCAACCTCGGCACCACGCGCCTGCTGGACGCGATCGTGGAGGACCTTCCCTCGCCGGTAAAGCACGGGGCGTTGGCGGTGGGGGGCATAACGCTCGAGCCGGCGGAGGAGAAGGAGCTGTTCGCCTACGTCTTCAAGACCCGCGCCGACCCTTTCGCGGGGCGGATCAACCTGCTGCGCGTCTACCAGGGCACGATGCGCCACGACACGCAGGTGCTCAACACGCGCGCTCACGCGCGCGAGCGGATCGGGCAGCTGTTGACGTTCGCCGGCAAGGAGGTGGTGCATGTCGAGGAGTTCGGCCCGGGCGACATCGGCGCGGTCGCCAAGCTCAAGGAGACCCGCTCGGGCGACTGGCTGGCGGCCCGTGACGAGCCGATCGAGCTGCCGGCTTTGAAGCTGCCGGCGCCGGTGATGGCGTTCGCGATCGAAGCCGAGAGCAGGGGGGATGAGGAGAAGGTCTTCGCCTCGCTGCGCCGCCTGCAGGAGGAGGACCCGACGATCGACCTGCACCGCGACCCGCAGACGGGCGAGCAGATCGTGGCGGGCCTCTCGCAGGTGCACGTTGAGGTGATCGTCGACCGTCTTCGCCAGCGCTTCGGGGTGGAGGTCGCGCTGAAGCCCCCGCGCGTGCCCTACCAGGAGACGATCCGCGGCTCCGCCAAAGCGCATGGGCGCCACAAGAAGCAGTCGGGTGGCAGGGGCCAGTTCGGCGACTGCCACATCGAGATCGAGCCGCTGGAGGACTCCGCGAACTCGACCGACCCCGCCCACGCCGAGTTTGAGTTCGTCAACCAGATCAAGGGCGGAGTTATCCCCAGCTCGTTCATTCCCGCCGTCGAGAAAGGGGTGCGCGAGGCGATGGACTCCGGGGTGCTCGCCGGCTATCCCGTGAAGGGGGTGCGCGTGCGCCTGTTCGACGGCTCCTACCACGCGGTGGACTCCTCGGAGATCGCCTTCAAGCTGGCGGGGGCGGCGGCGATGAGACAGGCGCTCGAGCAGGCCGATCCGGTGCTGCTGGAGCCGATCATGCTCGTCACGGTGTCCGTCCCCGAGACGAGCGTGGGTGATGTGATCGGCGACCTCAACTCCCGCCGCGGGCGCCCCTCGGGGATGGAGCCCGTCGGCGCGATGACCGAGATCAAAGCCGAGGTGCCGATGGCGGAGATGCTCAGCTACGCCCCCGACCTGCGCTCCATAACCGGCGGCCAGGGCGACTACACGCTGGAGTTCCTGCGCTACGAGGAGCTTCCTGCGCACCTCGCGCAGAAGGTTGTCGAGCAGGCCACGGGCGGGCGCGCTGCCGCGCACGCGTGAAGAGAGCGCCTCCGGCCCTCGCCAAAGGCGCCCCCGGCTCCGAGTGGGCGCCCATTCTTGCCGCCGGACGGCCACCCATAATCGTGAGCGATGCTTTATGTGCTCGCCCTGCTTTTGGTCGTCCTGGTCGCCTTGGTCATCGTGCTGCTTCAGCGCCAGGGACGGGAGGCTCCTGCCCAGCTTGACGCGGGGGAGACCGAGCGGATCGTTGCGGCGCTGCACTCCAATCTCGCGCGAGTGCAGGGCGAGATCCAGAAGGCCGGCGTCGAGCAGTTGGTCGCCCACAACAAGGCAGAGCTCGAGAAGGAGACCGGCCGCGGCGAGGAGCAGCTGAAGGCGCGTCAGAGCGAGATCGACAAGGGCCTCGCGGAGGTGCGCAAAGAGCTGCTCACGCTGCATGAGTGGGTGCGCGACGTCGACGCCAAGCGCGGCGAGAGCATCGTCAAGCTGGAGGCTGTCACGCGCGAGTCAAAGCAGCAAACCGAACTGCTGCGCGCCCAAACCGGGCGGCTCAACGAGGTGCTCTCCGGCTCGCAGACGCGCGGGCAGTGGGGCGAGCGGATGGCCGAGGACGTGCTGCGGATGGCCGGCTTCATCGAGGGTATCCAGTACAGCAAGCAGCAGCAGATCCCCGGCGGTGCCTCACGGCCGGACTTCACGTTCTTTGTGCAAGACCAGCGGCTGAACATGGATGTCAAGACGCCGATGGTCGAGTACCAACGCTACCTGGAGGGCGCCACCGAGCGCGAGCGCGAAGAGGCCGCGAAGGCGTTCAAGCGGGACGTGCGCATGCGCATCAAGGAGGTTGGGACGCGCGAATACATCGACCCTCAGGGCGGCACGCTCGACTACATGCTGGTGTTCATCCCCAACGAGCAGGTGTACGGGTTCATCCACGAAAACGACCCGCAGCTGCTCGAAGAGGCGCTGCGGCGCAAGGTGGTGCTGTGTTCGCCGCTGACGCTGTTCGCGATCCTCGCGGTGATCCGCCAGGCGAGCGAGAACTTCAAGCTGGCGCGACAAACCAACGAGATCCTTGGCGCGCTCGGCGACTTCAACAAGCAGTGGGGGATGTTCAAGGATCAGATGGACAAGGTCGATCGCGCCATGGAAAGCTCGCGCAAGGCGTACGCCGAGCTGATGAGCACGCGCACACGCCAGCTGGACCGTCAGGTCGAGCGCGTCGATGACCTGCGCGTGACGGCCGGTCTCGAGCGGGATGAGGCGACGGCGATCGAGGCGACCGACACTCGCCGCGAGACCGTGCGGGCGTTGCGCGCTGCTGGTTAGTGGGACCTGCCAGTCCTAGACGGTCAAGAGGCAAGCGATGCAAGGACGCAGGGAGCGAAGTGTACCGATCGTCGATCGAAGCGATCGACTGATCGGCCAGCACACGAGCGACCGAGGACGCCGCAGCGCGCCGCCTATTGACCGTCTAGGCCGGCCGGCGCGCCTTGTCGGAGATAACCAGCAGCAGCGCCAGCAGCACGAAGTTCATCACCACCGAGGAGCCGCCGTAGGCGACGAACGGGAGGGTGACCCCGGTGAGCGGGATCACCCGGGTGACGCCACCGACGATCACGAACACCTGCAGCGCCACGATGAACGAGAGGCCGGTCGCCAGCAGCTTGGAGAAGGAGTCGCGCGCCAGCATCGCGATCTTCAGGCCCCGTGCGACGAACAGCAGGTAGGTGAGCAGCAGCGCAGCCGCGCCGGCGAGGCCGAGCTCATTGACGATCACCGCGTAGATCATGTCGCTTTCGGGCACCGGCAACAGGCTGATGAGCGAGCGGTCGAAACCGGTACCCAGCAGACCCCCATCGGCCTGTGCGAACAGCGCTTGCGCCAGCTGGTAGCTGCCGCCCGCCTTCTGTTCGTAGAGGGCTGGATCGAAAGGGTGTTCCCAGTCGACCACACGCGCGTGCACGTGACTGACGTGGGTTGCCAGCAGCCAGGCGCCGACGGCGAACAGCACGAAGCCGATCAGCGGAAACGAGAGGCGGCCCGTGGCGACGTACAGCAGCGCGAGGAAAGCGCCGAAGAACATCAGCGAGGTGCCGAGCTCGCGCGTCAAAAGCAGCGTCGCCATCGCCGCGCCCCACACCACCAGCATCGGCCCGAACTGCTTCATCGGCGGCAGCGTCACTCCCAGCACGCGTCTGCCTGCCGTGACCAGGATCTGGCGGTTGTCGCGCAGGTAGCTGGCGAGGAAGATCACCAGCGCGATCTTCGCCAGCTCCGCCGGCTGGAAGGAGATGCCGCCCACGTGCACGTTGAGGTAGGCGCCGTTGACTTCTTCGCCGATCCCCGGCACCCGTGGCAGCACCGTCATGCCGATCCCCACCGCCACGATCGTGTAGCGGTAGCGCTCCAGCACCCCAACGCCGGTGCGGCGCAGCAGGAGGATCGTCGCCGCAAACAGCACCAGCCCCAGCACCATCCACTGCGCCTGCTGGCGCGCCAGCGTGGGGTTGATGCGGTACACCATCACGATCCCCACGCTCGCCAGCACCGCCCCCAGCGGGAACAGGTAAGGGTCGGCGTTGGGCAGCGCGAAGCGGATCACGAGGTGCCCCGCAAGGCACAAACCGAGGAAGATCGCGCCGTAGGTGAGCGACACGCTGGAGGCGTGGTTGAGCGTCACGTCCGCCGCGGCGCCCGCGCTCGTGCCCTGCTCCTGGATGAAGATCGCCGTGAACCCGCCCGTCACCAGCAGGCCGGCGGGCAGCAGTCCGAGCAGCTCGCGGTTGCGGGGGCTGAGCACTCGCTGAGGGTACCCCCAGGCCCGGCGTGACACGCCGATTGCGCCGGTACCCTGGCGTCGATGAGTCCGCGTGAACCCCATGGATGACGAGCGCCCACCGCGGCTGGGGCTGGGCATGTGGAAGCGCTTCGCGATCGCTGGTGTGCTGATCGTGCTGCTGTGCGGCGGGGCGACCGCCGCGGTGACCGTCAGCACGGCCAACCGCATCGCCAACGAGGTCTTCCCGAGGCTCAACCAGATCCACACGCCCAGGGGCCTGATCTCCTCGATCTACACCGGCGGGCCGAAGACCTTCCTGATCCTCGGCTCCGACAAACGCTACGGCTCCAAGAACATCGACGAACGCGAAGCGGGGCCCCACAGCGACACGATCCTGCTGGTGCGCTTCGACCCCGAACAGGACCAGACCTCGGTGCTCTCGATCCCCCGCGACCTGCTGGTGACGATCAAAATGCCCGACGGCGAAGCGCTGTACCCCCAGAAGATCAATGCCGCCTACACGCTCGGCAGCGCGCTGCCCGGCCACGACGAGGGCGCCAACCTCGCCGCCGAGACGATCAAGCAAGTGCTCCCCGGCCTGCAGCTCAACGGGATCATTGACGTCACCTTCGCCGGCTTCATCCGGGTGGTGGACTCGCTGGGGTGCGTGTACGTCAACGTCGACCACCGCTACTTCAACGAAAACGTCGGCACTCCCGAAACGAACTACACGAGCATCGACCTCGAGCCGGGCTACCAGCGGCTGTGCTACGAAAACGCGCTCGACTACGTGCGCTACCGCCACACCGACTCGGACTTCGTGCGCGTCGCGCGCCAGCAGGACTTCATCCGCGACGCCAAGGAGCAGCTCGGCGTGTGGGGCTTCCTCAGCAAGTGGTCGGCGCTCGCGAAGGCGTTCGGCAAGGCGGTCTGGACCGACATCCGCGGCGCGCACGAGATCGCGGACCTGCTCTACCTCGCCGCGTTCTCGCAGGCCAAGCCGGTGCGCGAGGTCCCGTTCCAGGTGGCGAACCCGGCCTATCAGATCAACACGCCGCAGGGCCCCGAGGAGGCCGTGCTCTCGACGCCGCAGCTGATCGCGGCGAGCGTCCGCGACTTCCTCTACGAGGCCCCCAAGGCGAGCGTGCCGGGCGGCGCGACGAGCGCCGGCTCGAGCGGCCACGCCGTCACCCACAGCCACACCCACCACACCCACCACACCCACCACGCCTCGACGACGATCGGCGCCGGCCACGACGACCTCTACGCGATCCCCGCCTCCGTCACCCAGCAGGCGCTCGCGATCACGCCCGAGGTCGGCGTCCCGATCTATCTGCCGAGCGTGCAGACCGGCCCGGCGAGCCCCAACGACTTCCACCCGTACACGATCCGCGACGAGCAGGGCCACCTCCACTACGGCTACCGGATCGACTGGTCGGCCGGCTCCGAGGGCGAGTACTACGGCATCGAGGGGATGAACTGGACCAACCCGCCGCTGTTCGCCAACCCCACCGGGACCGAGACGATCGGCGGGCGCACCTACATGTTCGTCAGCGACGGCTCGTCCTACCACGACATCGGCTGGCGCGAGGGCGGCATCCTCTACTGGGTCTCCAACAGCCTCAACGAGACGCTCAGCAACGCGCAGCTGCTGGCGATCGCCGAATCGGCGCGGCAGGTTCACTGAGCTACCCGAGCGCCGGCTCCAGCCGCGCCATCACCTGCTCGGGTGTCAACCCGTCGACGTCGATCGCGAGCGTCGCGACCGCGGCGTAGCGCTCGGTGCGGGCGGCGAGCTGCCCGGCCAGCGCGGCCGCCGTCCCCTGCGGGTAGCGCGGGCGGTGGGGGTCGGCGTCGTAGCGGGCCACGAGCGTCGCGAGCGTGGCGCGCAGCCACACCGCGGTCACGCCCGGCGCGCGCAGCGCCGCGCGGCAGCGCTCGTCGTCGATCGTGCTGGCGGCGGCGCAGATCACCGACGGCTGCCCGCCGGCGAGCGCCTCGAGCAGGATCGCCGCCTCGAGCCGGTGCAGCCGCTCGGCGCCCCAGCGCTCCTGCAGCTCCCGCACGCTCGCGCCCTCGCGCGCCTCGATCTCGGCGTCGCTGTCGAGCATCGGGCGGCGCAGCCGCGCGGCCGCGAGACGCCCGATCGTCGTCTTGCCGGTGCCCATCAGGCCGATCAGCACGAGCTGCGGCGGCGGCGGCGCGGTGGCGCTCATCGCGTCAACGTTATGGCAGCATGCGCCGGGTGGTGGCGGAGCCCATGCCGGCGGCCTTCGACACGCTCACGGCCGAGCTGCGCGAGCTGCTGCCCGACGCCGGCGGCGTGCTCGACGCGCACACCCATCTCGGGCGCGACGAGGACGGCCAGTCGCTGACGCTGGAGAGCCTGCTCGCCTTCCTCGACCAGGTGGACGGCGCGGCGCGCGCGTGCGTCTTCCCGCTGCACGACCCCGACCGCCGGCCCGCCTACCGCACGCCGAACGACCGCGTGCTCGCCTGGGCGGCGGCGGCCGAGGGCCGCCTGCACCCGTTCTGCCGCCTGGACCCGGCGGATGACCCGGTGGCGGAGGGGGAGCGCTGCATCGCGCTCGGGGCGCGCGGGATCAAGCTGCACCCGCGCGCGCAGTCGTTCGGCTTCCACACCCCGGCGGCGCAGGCGATCTTCGAGCTTGCCCGCGACGCGGCGGTGCCGATCCTGATCCACGCCGGTCGCGGGATGCCGCCGATGGACGCGCTCGCCGATCTCGCGCTGCGCTGCCCGGAGGTGCCGCTGATCCTCGCCCACGGCGCGATCGCCGACCAGGGGATGTTCGCGACACGCCTCGCCGGCCATCCCGCGGCGCTCTACGACACCTCCGTCTTCTCCCCCTTCGACCTGATCGAGCTGTTCGCCCGCGTCCCCGCGGAGCGCATCGTGTTCGGCTCCGACGTCCCCTACGGGCGCCCCGTCGGCGGCCTCTTCCAAACGCTGCGGGTCGCCGCCTACGCCGGGCTGAGCGCCGCCGAGCGCGCGCTGGTCGCCGGCGCCACGATGGACGCGCTGCTGGCGCGCCGCCCGCTGCCCGCCCCCGCGCCGCCGCGCGTGCCGCCGCACCGTGCGGTCAATGGGCGCCTGACCCGCGTCGGCGCCTACCTGAATATGGGGTTCGGGG
>JBEKYV010000086.1:0-10197 GCA_049510515.1 Solirubrobacteraceae bacterium
CCAGCAGGCAGTCCTCCTTGTTCTCGAAATGTTCGTAGAAGGTCCGCCGTGAGATGCCGGCGCGGGCGACGAGGTCGGAGATCGTGGTTGCGACCACGCCACGCTCGCTGACCGCCTGCACCATCGCTTCGACCAGCCGCTCGCGCTGGTGCTCCGCAACCCGCTCGCGTGGGAGTGCCTGAGGACCGCGGGGTAGGCCCTTCTGGGTGTCTGTGTTTCTGCGTGGACGCCCTTTGGCGACGCCGCCGGGGCTTCGGCGACCGTTCGCGCCCCTGCGGTCATTCGGGCCCTTCGATTGTGGTCCGTTGGGGCTCTCACGGCCGCCGGCTCCCCTCATTTGGCCACCGTCCGCCTTTGCCCTGCCCCCGCTCTGCCCCGGTCCCTCGGCCACATGCCCACCTTAGTGGACGGAGGCACCTCTGCCAATAGGCTTGATCGGTGGACAGACATCGCGCTTCCTGCTAGTCAGATGTTGACAGGATGAGTAAAACATGATTTATATGTGTTTGGCAGGAAGAGTTCAAGGGCAATTCTTGGGGCGACGCTAAAGGATCGGCTGCGGGGGCCAAATGCAGTCACTGGCAGGGGAAACAAGGGGCATATACGCAGAGAACAGCGCCGCCAGGGCGCCTGGTACGCCTGCGGGGAGAGTCGCCCTCCCCCCACATCGGCCCACATCTTTCTGTAGGCCGCGTACTATTAGCTGGTACGTTATGGACCAAATGGAGGGTCTCTTTCGGCCGCGTAGGCCAATTGCGAGAGGTAGGGAGGTTGGATCGTCATGAAAGTGTTCGTCTGTGAGGAGCGGCGGATGCTCCGGGCGTTGCACGCTCGGTGGCCGTATCGGCGCTCGCACTGCCGCCACGATCTGCATTGGTTGGTGAGCGTGCATCCGCGGGCAGGCTGCAGGGCGCATGGCCGGGTGCATCCGATCGCGGCGCTGCCTCCGAGATGCCGGCGCCCAGATGGGCGCTGAGCCGAGTCCCAATGTGAGCTGACCGATCGCTGGTATTGCTGTTGATACTGCAGGCCAATGCCGCAAAGACGTTCTGAGCTCTCGACACGCCGGCGAGGGTGGCTGAGCCAAAGATCGGCGACGCCCGCTAGGATCGGGCGCAATGGCGGTGAGGCACGAACCTGTCGGTGTGCGGTCGGATGGCCGGGCGTTGAACGGCGAGGGGTCGCCGGAGCTGCAGCGCCTGACGATCGACACGATTCGGGGTTTGGCGATGGATGCGGTGCAGCAGGCCGATGCCGGGCATCCAGGCACGGCGATGGCGCTGGCTCCGCTTGGGTATGTGCTGTTCAAGCGGCTGCTGTGCGTCAACCCAAGCAACCCGCGGTGGGAGAACCGCGACCGCTTCGTGTTGAGCTCCGGGCACGCATGCGTGCTGCTGTACTCACTGCTGCACCTCAGTGGCTACGAGCTGTCACTCGAGGATCTGAAGCACTTTCGCCAGTGGGGCTCTCGCACTCCGGGGCATCCCGAGCGTGGGCACACGCCGGGCGTGGAGGTCACCACCGGGCCGCTCGGGCAGGGCTTTGCCAACGCGGTGGGGATGGCGATCTCGGAGCGCTTCCTGGCCGAGCGCTACAACCGCCCCGGCGAAGAGGTCGTGGATCACCACACCTATGTGATCTGCTCCGACGGGGACATGATGGAGGGCATCAGCCAGGAAGCCGCCTCGATCGCCGGGCACTTCGGGCTGGGCAGGCTGACGGTGTGCTACGACGACAATCGCATCACGATCGACGGGAGCACCGCGATCTCCTTTGATGGCGAGAATCACATCGCGCGGCTGGCGGCGGACGGGTGGCATGTACAGCGGGTCGGGGACTCCGAGGACATCGAGGCTCTCACCGCGGCGCTCGCAGCCGCGCGCACCGAAACTGCGCGCCCGTCGTTCATCGCCGTGCGTTCACACATCGCCTACCCCGCCCCCCACGCGGTCGACACCGCGGCCTCGCACGGCGCGCCGCTTGGCGAGGAGGAGGTGCGCGCGGCCAAGCTCGCGATGGGCTTCGACCCGGAGCGCCACTTCTGGGTGGACGAGGGGGTGTACGGGCACATGAGCCTCGCCAACGCCGGTGTGGAGGCCGAACGCGAGTGGCAGGCACGGCTCGACGCCTGGCGCGAGCGGCACCCCAAGCTGGCGGAGGAATGGGAGCGCGCTTGGGCCGGGCGCATGAAGGATGGCTGGCGCGAGGCGCTGCCGAGCTTCGCGGCAGGCGAGAAGCTCGCCACGCGCGCCGCCGGCCAGAAGACGATGGCGGCCTTCTCCCCGTACGCCCCCACGATGCTCGGCGGAGCGGCCGACCTGGTCGAGTCGACCAAGACGGTGTTCCCCGGAGCCGGCCAGTTCTCCAAGGTGCATACGGGCCGCAACGTGCCATTCGGGATCCGCGAGCACGCGATGGGAGCGATCGTCAACGGCGCGGCGGCACACGGCGGGATCATCAAGCCGTACGGCTCGACCTTCCTCATCTTCTCCGACTACATGCGCGGGTCGGTGCGCCTCTCCGCGCTAATGGAGCTGCCTGTGGTGTGGGTGTGGACGCACGACTCGGTGGGTCTCGGCGAGGATGGTCCCACCCACCAGCCGGTCGAGCACTACGCCTCGCTGCGCGCGATCCCGCACCTGTGGGTGATCCGCCCCGCCGACGCCAACGAGACCGTGCAGGCGTGGCGGGTGGCGCTGGAGCGCGAGGACGGTCCTGTGGCGCTGCTGCTCTCCCGCCAGGGGATCCCGGTGCTCGACCGTGAGGGTGGGAAGCTGGCGCCGGCGAGTGAGCTGGAGCGCGGCGGGTATGTGCTGTGGGACTCCGCTCCCACCCCGGAGCTGATTCTCATCTCCACCGGCGCCGAGGTCCCGCTCACGCTGGATGCCGCACGGGCGCTGGCGGACAACGGCACGGCGGTGCGAGTCGTGTCGATGCCGTGTGTGGAGCTCTTTGAAGCTCAATCGCAGGAGTATCGCGACGCCGTGCTCCCGCGCGCTGTCGGCGCCCGCCTGGCGGTCGAGCCGGGGGCGAGCATGAGCTGGTGGAAGTGGGTGGGCAGCGGCGGCGACGTGCTCGGCATCGACCGCTTCGGCGCGTCCGCGCCCGGTGCTCGCGTTCTTGAAGAGTTGGGCTTCACGGCCGATAACATCACTGAACGAGCCCGTGCCCTGCTGAAGGAGGACTGATGTCGAATACCACCTCCCCGCTGCACCGCCTCTCCGCGCTCGGGCAGAGCGTGTGGGTGGATTTCCTCTCGCGCGAATCGATCCGCGGTGGCCATCTGCAGGAGTTGCTCGACGCCGACGCCGTCGTGGGGGCGACCTCCAACCCGACGATCTTCCAGAAGGCGATGACCACGGGGGACGCGTACGACGAGCAGCTGCGCGAGCTGGCCGACGAGGGCCTGGACGCGCGCGCGAGCTTTTGGCGACTGGCCGAGCGCGACATCAAGGATGCGTGCGACCTCTTCCGCCCGATCTGGGACGGGGGGTCGGGGCGCGACGGCTATGTGTCGCTGGAGGTGGCGCCCGATCTGGCGTACGACACGCTGGCGACGTTCAACGAGGCGATCAGCCTGCACGAGACGGTGGATCGTTCGAACCTGATGGTGAAGATCCCCGCGACCAAGCCCGGGCTGGCAGCAATCGAGGACGTGATTGCGCAGGGCCACTCGATCAACGTGACGCTGATCTTCTCGCTGCGCCGCTACGCGGAGGTGGCGGAGTCCTACATTCGCGGCCTGGAGCGCCTGATCGCGGGAGGCGGCGATCCGCGCAAGGTGGCGTCGGTGGCGAGCTTCTTCGTTTCGCGGATCGACACAGAGGCCGATCGGCGCCTGCAGGAGCTGCCGTCGGCGGGAAGCGATGGGGCGCTCGATGAGCTGAAGGGTCGCCTGGCGGTGGCCAACGCAAAGCTCGCCTATCAGCACTACCTCTCCGTCTTCCGCGGACCCCGCTGGGAGTTCCTCGCAAACAAGGGTGCCACCCCGCAGCGCGTGCTGTGGGCCTCGACCTCGACGAAGAACCCCGACTACCTCGACACGCTGTATGTGGAGGAGCTGATCGGCCCGGACACGGTCAACACGATGCCGGAGGAGACGATCCGTGCCTACCAGGATCACGGCCGTCCACAGGCGCGCCTGCAGGCGGAGGTGGCGGATGCGCGCAAGCTGCTGGAGGAGCTCGCACGTGTAGGGGTCGACTACGACGATCTCACCGACACGCTGGAGCGCGAGGGGGTACAGAAATTCTCGGACTCCTTCGATGAACTGATCGCGGCGTTGGCGGAGAAGCAGGCGGCGTTGGCCGTGGCCTAGCTGAGCACGTGGGCTCCCCGTGAGGGGCGCACCTCGCGCGCATGCGCGGGCGGGGCGACGCCGGGCGGGAAGAGTCCGAGCACGTGCCCGCCGAAGCCGCCTCCCACCAGGCGCACCCCGAGCGCCCCGGCCTCCTTCAGCACTCCCACCGCCACCTCGACAGCGGGGGTCGAGCACTCGTAGAGGTCGCGCAGGCTGGCGTGAGAAGCGTCGAGCAGGGCGCCCACCTCCTCCAGTGCTCCTCTGCGCAGGGCGGCGACAGCCTCGAGCACGCGGCCGTTTTCGCCAAGCACGTGTCTCACGCGACGAGCGAGCACGGGTGGCAATTGTTGGAGGCTGCCTTCCCGTGCCTCTCGCAGTGACCGGACCCCGAGCAGTTCGCAGGCCCGCGCACACTCCTCGCGGCGCTTGTTGTAGCCGGAGGCCGCAAGCGTCCGGGGATCGCCTGAGTCGAGCGTCGCCAGCCGCCAGCCATCGGCCAGCACCAGCGGAACCGGCTGGATGTCGAGATTGGAGAAGTCGATTTGCAGTGCGGTGTCCACGTCGCCGTAGAGCGACGCGAGCTGGTCGAGCAGACCGGTGTGGGCGCCCAGCCACTCGTGCTCCACGCGGGAGCACAGCCGCGCCAACTCGCGACGGTCAAGTTCGGCGCGAGCGAGGCCAAGCAGGGCCAGGCACAGCGCAACCTCCAGCGCGGCCGAGGAGGAGAGCCCTGCTCCACGCGACACACTGCCGGTGATCTCGAGTTCCGCTCCCGAGATTGGCACCCCTGCGTGCGTGAGTTCGGCGGCGACGCCGCGCACGAACGCACGCCAGCCCGCGCCGTGCGCGAAGTTGGGCGGCGTGAACTCATCGCATTCGTCGAGGTCGAGCGCCCTCGCTCGAACACGCCGCTCGTCTGTCGCCCATGCCCGCACTGTGACGCCCTCCGCGATCGCAAACGGAAGCGCGAGGCCATTGTTGTAATCGGTGTGCTCTCCAATGAGATTGACGCGACCTGGGGCGAAGGCGCACACCTCAAGAGGTGACACGACCCACCGCCTCGCGCAGTGCCGCGGCCGACTCCTCGGGGAGCGTGTCGACGATGAACACCCCACCCCCCTGCTCGGAGCCCGCCAGGTACTTCAGCTTGTGTGCGGTGCGCAGCGGAGGGTAGAACTCGACGTGCAAGTGCCCCTCCCGCTCCGAGCCGGTGTCCGTGGGGGCTTGGTGGACGGCCATGACGTACGGGAATGGCTGCTCGAACAGTGCGTCGTAGCCGCGCGTGAGCGCCTGCAGCGCCTCGGCGAGCGCGTCCAACTCTGCGGCGGCACAGTGCAGCAGCGTGGGGCGGTGGGCGCGCAGCACCACGTGCGCTTCGTATGACCAGCGTGCGGCGTAGGGGACGTAGACGAGCACGTGCTCGTTCTCGTACACCACCCGGCGCTTATCCTCGAGCTCCCGTCGCAGCAGCGCACACGGCGCGCAGCCCCCCAGACGCGCGTCGGCGGCGCGCTCGGCGGCAGGCACGGGAGGCAAGAACGGGTAGGCGTAGATCTGCCCGTGAGGATGATGCAGCGTCACCCCCACCTCCACGCCGCGGTTCTCGAAGATCAGCACATACTCCACGTCCTCCCGTGCGCCCAACTCCTCATAGCGTGCCCGCCACACCCACATCAGCGCGTGCGCGCGCTCCGGAGAAAGCGTCGCAAAGGAGTCGTGGTGGCGGTCGGCGTAGACGACGACCTCCGCTGCGCCCCGCGGAGACTCGAAGGCGGGGAACCGGTTCTCGAAGACGGCGATCTCGAAGGCGGGGAAGGGGATCTCCGTCGGCTCCCCTCCCGGGCGTGTGGGGCATAGCGGGCAGTGCTCCTCGCTAGGCAGGAACGTGCGGTCCTGGCGGTGGATGGCATAGTCCACCCACTCTCCGCGTAGTTCCTCGAAGCGCAGCTCACCCATCCCCGCCGGCCCATCGGTAGAGAATCAGCAATCGCCCATCCGCTTTGCGGTAGCGCTCGAGCGCCAGCGGGCCGGTGCGCTCCGTCGTGGGCTGCGAAGCTGAGGCCGCAACGGCGGGAGGGCGGGGAAAGTCGCCTGAGGACTTCCGATCTGAATCGGCGGGCCGTGTAGAAGGCTCGCTCGACGACTTCCGATCCGTCTCCTCCGGCATCCTGGTCAGGGTAGGCCCTACGCGCGCTTAAGGTGGCGCCGATACCGTCAGGGTGTGCCCGACGAGGCTCCCATACCCGCGCCGCCCTCCGAACGCAGAGCGTGGCTCCTCGCCGTTGCGCTGTGCCTGCTCGGCGCGGGTGTGCTGGCGGCGATCCTTGGTGGCGTGGTTGGCGCCTCATCGCCGGCGCTGGCGCCGGCCCCGCCTGCGGTGCTCGTGGGCGTCGTCACGCCGACTGTGGCAAGCGCCTCCGAGGCGGCGCAGCGCTCGGGGCGAGGCACGACGGCGGGGCCGTACGCCGAAGCCCGACATGAGCCCGGCGGGAGCGCGTCGCCCACCGTCGCATCTGCGGGAGCCGTCGTGGCGCACACTCCCGGTGGCCGGGAGGACGTGGCGGCGAGCTCCGCGGCGCCCGAAGCGCACATCGCGGCGGCGTGGGAGGCGGGCTTCTATCCGATCTACTCTGAGGCGCAGCGCGTGTTCGGCGTCAACTGGCTGCTGCTCGCCTCAATCCACATGCAGGAGACGGCCTTCTCCACCGCGCCCTCCACCTACCACGGCCTCAACTTCGCGCGCTGCTGCGGTGGGCCGATGCAGTTCAACGTCACCAACGGGCCCGTGAGCACCTGGGACCTGGTGAAGGACGCCTACCGCTTCGGTGTGCGCCCTGCGGAGTACAACCACCGCACTGTCCACCACCCTTCGGTTTACGACGACTACGACTCGATCATGGCGGCGTCCTGGCTGCTGTACTCCGACGGCGCCGGTGGCGCGCTCGATGACTCGGCGTGGTGGGCGGCCTACGACTATTACGGCCACGACGCCTACGGCGTGGAATACGCCGACGAGGTGCTCGCCCGCGCGATCGGCTGGTCGCAGCACGGCTTCTGCATCAACTGCGGCGTGCAGCCGGCGCTGGCGCAGGCGGTCTACGAAGCCTACGGCGCACCGGTGATGGCGACCTACGCGACTGCCACCGCGGCCCGCACCAAGCGCCCACGCCGTTAGCTCACCCCTGCGCGATCAGCTCACACGCCACCCGATCGGTGGCGAGCGCGGTGCCGCCCAGCAGGCGCCGGGAGAGCTGCGCGCGGCGGAAGTACAGCGGGGCATCGTGCTCCCAGGTGGCGCCGATGCCGCCATGCACCGAGATCATCGTGCGGGCCGCATGGTCGAGCGCGCGGCCCGCCACCGAGCGTGCGGCGTTGGCGGCTAGCGGGAACTCCGCGGGCGCCCCGTGGCGCGACCATCCGGCGTAATAGAGCAGCGAACGGCCGTTCTCCAGCTGGCGCAGCACCTCGGTGAGTGAGTGCTTGACCGCCTGGTAGGAGCCGATCGCGCGGCCGAAGGTGAAGCGCTCCTTGGCGTATGCCACCGAGACGTCAAGCGCGCTCTCCACTGCGCCCAGCGACTCCGCGGCGATCAGCGCCTGCGCGAGGTGCCAAGCCTCGGCAAGCGAGTCCTCAGGGGCGTCGAGGATCGTCGCTGGGGTGTCCTGCAGCGTGACGTGGCCGAGGATGCGGGTGGCGTCGTAGCGGCGCACCGGCTCGATGAAGACGCCGGCCGCGGAGGACTCCACGGCGAAGCCGACTGTGCGACCGTCGAGCGAGGCGACGCCCACCAGCACGTCCGCGCCGGGTGCGTCAGGAGCGAACGCGATCTTCCCGCTTACCCGTGCACCCTCCCCCCCACCCACGGCGCTCGGGAGCGCGGCGCGCTCCATTCCGCTTGCGGGATCGACGCTCCACCGCTCAGAGATGTCATCCGGCGGCCGAGCTGCCAGGTAGGCCGCACGGCGCTCTCCGCTCGCCAGCTCGCCCAGTAGGGGAGTCTCGCCGAGCCCACTGGCCCCGTCGTTCAGGATCGCGGTGGCAGGTAGGTGGCCGAGCAACGGGACCGCGGCGAGCACGCGCCCGCACTCGCCGAGCACGAGCATCGCGTCGAACACGTCAAGCCCCGCGCCGCCGTGGGTCTCGTCGATCAATAGGCCCGGCCAGCCCGCCTCCTTCGCGGTCGGCCACAGATCGCCGGTCGAGCCGCCGCCGTCGAGCGCCTCGCGCGCTTCCTCCAGCGTCTTGAAACGCGACAGCGCGCCGCGGGCCGCCTCGCGCAGCAGCACCTGCTCGTCTGAGAGTGCAAGATTCATCGCTTGGTCTTCCTTTGGGGGGAGGTCGGGAGGGGGACCGGGTGGGCGGGCTCAAATCCCGCATCAAGATTCATGCCTTTGCCGCCTCCTTTGCGCGCAGCTCCGAGAACGGGATGCCCTTGTCCAGGCGCGGCTCGGTGGGCAGCCCGAGCACACGCTCGCCGATCGTGTTGCGCAGGATCTCTTCAGTGCCGCCCGCCGACTTCAGGCCGGGGAGGAAGGAGATCATGTAGGCCCACTCGCTGTCCTCCGCGAGCGCGTCGGGGCCGAGCACGTCGGCGATCAGGTCACCGGACTTGATCGCGCCGTTTACGATCGTCACCTTCGCGAGGCCCGCCTCGGGGCCGGGGATTTGGCCGTGCTGCAGTGCGGTGAGCGTGCGATAGCCCGTAAAGCGCACCGCCATCAGTTCGGAGGCGATCTCGCCGAGCTGGCGGCGAACCTCGGGGTCGCGGCGGGCATGCTCGTCGGAGGCAATCGCGCGGGCGAAGCGCGCGGAGTTGTAGCCGAGGCCCTCCCCGCCAAGGCCGATCGTGACGCGCTCGAACATCAGCGTGGTGAGCGCTGTGCCCCAGCCGTTGCCCACGCCGCCCACCACCGCGTCGGCCTCGAGCGCGAGGTCGTCGAAGAAGACCTCGTTGAACTCGGCCTCCCCGGAGATCTGGCGCAGGCCGCGCACGGTGACGCCCTCGGCCTCGATCGGCACGATGAACATCGTCAGGCCCTTGTGCTTGGGCACGTCGGCGTCGGTGCGTGCGAGCAGTAGGCCGTAGGAGGCGAACTGGGCGTTGGTGGTCCACACCTTCTGGCCGGTGAGGCGCCAGCTGCCGTCATCCTGCTGTCGTGCCCGGGTCTGCACCGCCGCCAGATCCGAGCCGGCTGCCGGCTCGGAGAAGAGCTGGCACCACACCTCGTCGCCGTGCAGCATCGGGCCGAGGTAGCGGCTCTTCTGCTCCTCGCTGCCGTGCGCGATGATCGTCGGCCCGAGCATTCCCACGCCGATCGCGTCGAGGATGCCGGGAGCGCCGGCACGGGAGATCTCCTGGCCGCAGATCAGTTGCTCAATCGGCCCGAGGCCCTGGCCGCCGTACTCCTTCGGCCAGGTCACTCCCGCGAGGCCGGCCTCGGCGAGCTTGCCCTGCCAGGCGCGCCGCGCGGCGATGATCTCATCCTCGTCCTTGAGCGCGCCGTCGCCCGCGAGCACGGGCGCTTCAGACTTGTGCTGCTCCAGCCACGCGCGCACCTGTGCACGGTAGGCGGCCTGCTCGGGTGTGTCGTCGAGATCCACTGCGCCTCCTTGGTTGACTGACCAGTCAATCGCCTCTACACGGTACTACCTTCGGCCGCGCACGTGTCGAGGCGAGCGGTGCGGGTCAGCGACGGCGCCGGTCGAGCAGGGCGCCGAAGATCCCGACGCCCATCAGCACCACGATGAACACCGACACCGCCGTGCCCAGCGAGATGCCTTTTTGTTCGACGATCGTGTGGAGCGTCAGGTAGGCGAGCCCGACCACGAACAGCATCGCCACGAGCAGGATCAGCACGCGAGTCACGATCGGTAGCAGGTGTCTGGAGCGACGAGGA
>JBEKYV010000087.1:0-10173 GCA_049510515.1 Solirubrobacteraceae bacterium
CCAGCTGCAGCTACCGATATGAGGTGATAACGTCCGCGTCAACGGGGCGCCGCTCTTGGCGGAACGAAGCCGTGCTCAATGGGAATTGGCAATGTCGATCACCGAACCCTGGCGCGTTTGAACGAAGCCGCTGGCGCGGCGGACGCTGCGCGTGGTTCAGGCCGGCGGCAAGCGACTGATCGCGGCGGTATTTTATGGGTCACAAGGAGGTCCCTGTGACCCAACTTCGAACCATGATGCTGGAGGAACTCCAGCGTCGTAATTATGCCCAGAGTACCGTAAAAGGCTACCTGCGAATCGTGCAGGACTTCGCCCAACACTTCCACCAACCGCCCGACAAGCTCGGGCCCGAACATCTGCGCCAGTACCAAGCGCACTTGTTGATGCTCGGCAAAACCTTCATTCATTACCGCATCGTCGAGAAGGTGGGCGGTGGCGGCATGGGTGTGGTGTACCGCGCCGAAGACATCCGGCTGGGGCGTCATGTGGCGCTGAAAATCCTCCCCGAGCAATTCGCCACGGACCCTGTCGCGCTGGAGCGGTTTCAACGCGAGGCCCGTGCTGCCTCGGCGCTCAATCATCCTCATATCTGCGCAATTTACGACATCGGCGAATCTGAGGGCCGGCCCTTCCTGGTGATGGAACTGCTGGAAGGCCAGCCACTCCAACAACGTCTCGCCGGCAGACCTGTCGCCTCGGAAGAGTTACTGCAGGTGGCAATGCAGATCGCCGACGCGCTGGCAGCGGCTCACGCCAAAGGCATCGTGCATCGCGACATCAAGCCTGGCAACATCTTTATCGGGCCCGCGCGGGCAGGACACGCCGGGCACGTCAAAGTCCTGGATTTCGGGCTCGCCAAGATCACCGGGCCGCCAGAGTTGGCGGCCAACTCCTTGGCGCCCACGCAAGCCATGACCGAAGAACCGATCACCAGTCCCGGGACGGCCGTAGGCACCATCGCTTATATGTCGCCCGAGCAGGCTCTCGGCCATGATCTGGACGCGCGTACCGACCTGTTTTCCTTTGGCGTGGTTCTTTATCAGATGGCTACCGGTGCGTTGCCGTTCCAGGGCACCACATCGGCGGCAACGTTCGACGCGATCTTGCACCAAGCCCCGCTGCTGCCAACCCAACTGAATCCCGCGTTGCCGGCGCGCCGCGCAGCATCCGCTCGAGCAGAAGGACACTGGCTTCCTGATCGTCTACGATCAGGACTTGCGTTAAGAATATCGGATGAACTGACCTTAACATTCCTCCCGCTTCATTTGCGCCGGCAAAGTTCCTCTTCTGCAAATTCCAATGCCGTGTTCAGCGTATCCATGAATTCTTTGATCTTGATGGGTTTGGTGAGATAGCGGAAGAACCCCGCGTCCAGGCCCATCTCGATGTCGCGGGGCATGGCATTGGCGCTGAGGGCAACGACGGGGATGTGCGCCGTGGCCGGGTCTATGCGCAAGACTTTCAATGCTTCCACACCGCTGATGCCGGGCAGATTGATGTCCATCAGGATCACCGTCGGCCGAGTGGTGCGCGCTACCTCAATGCCGAGAGTACCGTTCACCGCAGTCAACAGTCGCATGTCAGGGCGCCGCGCGATGAGTTGCTCGACCAGTTTCATGTTCGCCGGGTTGTCCTCGACATAGAGCAGGGTGCGCGGCCGCGCACCGGCCGGCACTGGCGGTCTGTCAACTGTTGCGGCTTCGCCGCTTTCGACTACAAGTTCTGGTGCAGCGCACGAGATCAACTCGCACCAGAACACGCTTCCCTCGCCGGCAGTGCTTTCAGCGCCGAGCACGCCCCCCATCAGTTCCGCCAGCCGCTTGGTCACCACCAGGCCGATGCCCGTGCCTGCCACACCGCCCGCCTCTTGTCCGAGCCGATTGAAGGGCTGGAACAGTTGCGCCAGCTTTTCCGGGGACAATCCCGCACCGGTGTCCTTGACGCTGATGCGAGTGAAGCCCGGGGTGCTCGTGGTGCAATCCACGACGACCGTTCCCTGCTCCTTGTTGTATTTGATCGCGTTGGAAAGCAGGTTGATGACAATCTGCTTCAACCGGGTCCGGTCGGCGCTGACAAAGAACGGGTTGTCGAACCGAGGAAAGGTCATGCCGATGCCAAGCTGTTGCGCCTGCGGCTCCATCATGGCCTGGCATTCGGACATGACCTCGGCCAACGACACGGATTCCGTCGATAGCGACACCTTTCCGGACTCGATCACCGAGAGATCCAGAATTTCGTTGATCAACTTTAGCAGATGCCATCCCGCCTGGAGAATCTGGGCAATGCTTTCCTTCTGAGAGTCCGTCGGCAACGGGGAGGCCAACTCCATCAGTTGGGCGAAACCGAGGATCGCATTGAGCGGGCTACGAAGCTCATGGCTCATGCTGGAGAGGAAATCCGATTTCGCGAGGTTGGCTTCCTCCGCGGCGGACTTGGCGCTCGCCAGCTCGATGTTCGTTTCCTGGAGCGCCTGCTCGTTGCGTTTGAGCTCCGTGACGTCCCGCGCGATGGCCAATACGCCCTGCAGCGTCCTATCCCGGTCGTAGAAGGTAGTGGCGTTGTAGGATACCTCCGTTTTCTTGCCATCCCGGGCGCGCGCGGTGAGTTCGTAGTCGGTGACTTTTTTTTCGCGCAGCACCAGCTTGATGGCCGCTTCGGCCCGCTCCGGATCGGTAAAGTAGTTCTTGGACGGCGCGCCGATCAACTCATCGCGCGTGCAGCCGGTGAGCGCCTCCATCTGCTTGTTGACGTCGGTAATAATGCCGAGCGGATCGGTGGTCATCAGCGCGTCGATGTTGGATTCGATGAGAGAGCGCGTGTAGAACTGCTGGTCGCGCAGGCGCTGATCGAGCTTTTTCTGTTCCGCTTCCCCCTGCTCGCGCGCGGTGGCTTCGGTCTCCCTCCGAACTAGCTTCTCGCGGATACGGCGGTTCTCATCCTCGAAGTATTTGCGGCGAAGCTGAGCGCGCAAGCGGGCCTTGAGAACGTCGAAGTCGGCGGACTTGGCAATGTAGTCGTCGGCGCCGGCGTTGATGCCTTCGATCATCGCATCCCGATCGTCGCGCGCCGTGAGCATGATGAGGGGGATGTCGCGCCATTCGGCTCGCTGTTTGATGCGCTTGCACGTGTCCTGGCCGGACAATCCAGGCATGACGAGATCGAGCAGAATGCCGTCCACCGGCCGAGCCGCGAGGAGTTCCAGCGCCTCCTCGCCGGAGCTTGCCATGACCACATGGTAACCTTCCCGGCGAAGCTGGCTACCGAGCTCCTGAAGGTAGGTGATGCTGTCGTCGACGGCGAGCAGGCGCTTGGGGCCGAGGAGGCTCGGGCTCGTCTCGCCACCGGTAGCAATCGCGCCGCGCAGGAGCGCCGCGAGGCGAACCAGGATGACGCCGAGGTCCTCGCTCTTGCGCACATAAGCATCCGCACCCGCCTCGAGCGCCCGCAGTCCGTCGTTGGTACCCTCGGCGCCTGTCAAGAGCAGACACGGTGTGCTTCGCAACGCCGTGTCCGACTTGAGACGGCGTACCACGGTGGCTCCATCGATGCCCGGGAGTATGCCGTCCACGACGACCGCGTCAGGCCGGTCGGCGGCAGCCAGCGCCAGGCCCTCTTCCCCGGTGGCGGCTTCCCGAACGTGGTACCCGGCGCCTTCGAGCGATTGTCTGAGCTCGTCGCGGAAGGTGACGCTGTCGTCGATCACCAGCACGCGGCGGCCCAATCCAACCCCACCACTCGCATCCGCTTGCGTGAGCGCCCGTGCCCTCGCGACGAGCAGTCCGAGGTCATAGGGTTTACCGATGTACTCGTCGGCGCCCGCGCCCATCCCCCGGACGCGGTTCTTGGCGTCGGCCTCGGTGGAAAGCAGCAGCACCGGGATTTGGGCTGTCGCCGGCGAACTCCTCAGCTCTTTGAGAAAATCGAGCCCATCCCCGTCTGGCAGCAGGATATCGAGGACGATCAGGACAGAGCCTTCACGGGCGAGCGCCTCTCTCGCGCTTCGAAGGTCGGCGCACAGAACCGTGTCGAAGCCGGCCGACTGGAGGGCTTCGCCGATGTCCATTCGCACCGTCAGGCTGTCGTCCACGATGAGGACCCGTGGCTTCATATCCGCCTCCCTGTATCCGCGCCGCGCGCCAGCGCGCCAAGCACCGACGCAATTTTCTCCAGAGGAAGGACCTGCTCGGCCGCTCCGAGAAGGATCGCTTCCTTCGGCATGCCGAACACCACCGACGTCGATTCGTCCTGGGCAATCGTCCTTCCGCCAGCACGTCGTATGGCCAAGAGTCCCTCGGCTCCATCCCTGCCCATCCCCGTGAGGAGGCAGGCCGCACAGTCGGCACCGAGCTCCTGCGCCAGGGAAGCGAAGAGAACATCGACCGACGGCCGGCAGGAGTGTCGTTCCGGATCCTGAGTGAGCCGGAGCTTGCCCTGGCGGAGCACGAGGTGGCTGTCGGGACATGCCACCAGCACTTTCCCCTCTCCGAATGGAGGGAGAGGATCGCCATCGGCCACGTAGGCAACGCGGAGGGGGCTTTGCCCATCCAGCCATTCGGCGAAAGCGGGGGCGAAGAGCTTCCCGATATGGATGACCAGGAGAATGGGAAGCGGGAAGCCGTGGGGCAACCCGCGCAGGATCTCGATGAGCGCCGCTGGCCCGCCCGTGGAGACCCCAATCGCGACGGCGCGCAGACAGCCCTCTCGCTGCAGCGCCTGGCGTTCCGCGACGGGCGCAGCGAGCGCCGTGCCGCGGGCAGCGGACTCAATCGAAGCAGGGCCACCCGGCGGCCGTCCCATCGGGCCAAGCCGGGCCCGTGGATGCATGATGACCTTGATGCGCGAGATGAGCTTGACGGTGGAGACGAGCTTCTGTTCCCAGGTATCGTCGGACTCGTTTCCCAGAGGCTTGTCGAGCACGTCCAGGGCGCCGGCCGCCAGGGCTTCGTACGTCTTGAAGAGCTCTCCCCGGTTCGTCGAGGCGGACACGATGAGAATCGGCGTCGGGCAGTAGGCCATGATGAATTCCGTGACCGCCAGGCCACTCATCACGGGCAGCATCATGTCCAGGGTGACGACGTCCGGCCGCAGGTGCTGGCACAACTCGATTCCGCGCTTGCCGTCGCCGGCTTGGCCAACGATTTCGATGTCGGGATCGGCGGCCAGCACCTCCAACATGCGCTTTCGAACCGTCAGGGAATCCTCGATCACCAGAACACGTGTCTTCGCCATGGCTACCCGATCAGCGTTCGAATGGTTTGCAGGAGCTGTCCCTGGTCGAATTCGCCCTTGACGAAGTAGGCCCGAGCGCCGACCTGCTCTCCTAGCCGCCGGTCCTCCACGCCATTCCTGGAGGTGACCAGGATGGCGGGGATATCGCGCAAAGCCGCGTCGGACCGGGTCTGAGCCACAAACTCGAAGCCGTCCATGCCGGGCATCTCGACATCGACGATGAAGAGGCTGTAGCGACGATCGTGAGCCTTCGTGAGTGCATCCCCGGCCGAGACGGCGAGCTCGACCTCGTAGCCCGCCGATTCCAAGATGCTCTGCTCCAGCACTCGGGTCGTCAGCGAGTCGTCGATGACGAGGACCGGCGCCCGCCGCGGGCGGGCTTCCTCGGAAGTTGCGCCGCGACCGCGCTCGGCGGCCGCCACGAGACCTCCTGGGTCCAGCACGAGCTGAGGGTTGCCCTCGGCATCCAGAGATGCGCCCAAAACCACTGGATCGGCCTCGACCACGCCGGGAAGCGCCCGCATCACGATGTTGGAGGTGCCAAGCAGCCTGTCAACTCCAACCGCGACGCTCCGGTCCCCGGCTGCGACGACCACGGCCGACCAGACGCCACGGTTCCGGCCGGCCGAGCCCGAGCGCCGTAGCATACGGTCGAGCGGCAAGAAGGGGATGACGTTGCCGTTGTGGAGAATCGAGTCGCTCTCCGCCGAGCGAACGACCTCTGAATCGCGAACTCGAAGCGTCTGCCGCACGGCGTCGAGCGGGATCGCAGCCAACTCGCCTGCCGCCTCGACGACGATCCCCTGCAGCGATGCGATGGAAATCGGAACCCGGACCTCAACGGTCGCACCGCACCCCGGCTCGCTACGAATGCTCATTTCTCCTTTCAGCCGGCACATGGTCGCCCGCACGACATCCAGGCCTATTCCCCTTCCCGACAATTCGGTGACGTCGTTTGACGTCGTGAGTCCGCCGGCGCCAAGCAACGCGATGATCTTGTCTGCCGGCAGGGACTTCGCCTCGGATGCGGGCACGAGCCCTCGATCCACCGCGGCCCTTCTGACCGCCTCGACGTCGATGCCCCGTCCGTCGTCGCTGCATACGAAAGCCACCCGACCGCCGCGCCGCAAGACCTCCAGCCGCACCTGCCCAGCCGGGGACTTCCCAAGCGCGACACGCTCGGCCTCGGTTTCCACTCCGTGCGCGACGGCGTTGCGCACCACGTGCATGAGCGCATCCCGCAGCGATGCCAGCACGTTCGCGTCGAGGCGCACCTCGCCGCCCGAAGCCTCGAAAACGACGCGCTTGCCGAGCGTCTGGGCTGCGTCACGCACGGAGCGCTCGAGCGACGGAAACACGGTCTGAGCCGGGATCAGCCGAAATCGATGCGCGACGTCGCGAATCTCGACAAGCTCCCCATCGACGCGATCAAGGTCGACAGCAAGGCTGCGCTGAAAGCGGTCGAGGCTTGACCGCAGTTCCTCCGCGAGGGAGTGCGCGCGGACCATGCCCGCAGAGGCTCCGGCCCCGTTCTCACCGGGACGCGCGACGAGCAGATCCACTAGTAGGCTCGTCAAATCACGAAGGCGGTCGGCGGCACCGAGTCCCTTGCGTACAGCGCCGAGCTGCACGCCGGCCTCGGTGACCGTGCGAAGCAGCGAGTCCATCTCCTGGATCTCGACCCGCAAGGTTTCCAGTGGCTCCTCGGCTGGCGGGCGAGCGGGGCCGGCGACCACGACGTCGCTCGCGGGCTCGAGGGCCGAAAGACGCGAGGCGATCTCGTCCAAGAGGCCCAGTAGCTCGCTCCCTTGCTCCTTAGATAGGGGCTGTCCGGCCTCACGATGGGTCGTCAGAATGCCTTCGACGGTGTGCGCCAGCTCGGCGATCCCAGGCTGCTTGACCACACGGGCGGCGCCTTTGAGCGTGTGCGCCAGGCGCAGCAGGCGAGCCATGACCTCGGGCGCGGGGGTATCCTTCTCGAGCTGCAGGATGCCCTGCGACAGCCCATCGAGGAGCTCCCGCGCCTCGACACGGAAATACTTGTACGGGTCCTTCGCCATTCGGCTACCCGTTCGCCTGGGGCTGAACCAGCCGCATTAGGTCCCGTGAAAGGTTGGCGAGCTGGGACGCTGTCTGGAGCGTCTGGCTCGAGCTGGCCTCTGTCTCCCTGGTCGCCTGCGCGACGTTGGAGACGGCGATGTGGACCTGCTCGACCGCCGTCGACTGCTGCTTCGTGCTGAGCTCGATCTCTCGAGCCGCCTCGGTGGTCGTGCTCACGAGGCTTACGATCTGCCTGAAGGCTGTTGCCACGTCCGAGAACTGACGGGCGCCCGCGTCGACCGCCTTGGTACCGCCCTCGGTGGTCATCACGGTCGTATTTACGGCGGCGCGGATCTCATCGATGAGCCCACGGATCTCCTTGGTGGAACCCCCGACGCGGTCGGCGAGCTTACGGATTTCGTCGGCGACCACGGCGAAACGCTTGCCGCTCTCGCCGGCACCGGCCGCTTCGATGGTAGCGTTGATCGCGAGGATGTTCGTCTGTTCGGCGAGCTCGTTGGTGATTTCGAGAATGCCGCCGATCTGCTGGGACTTCTTCCCGAGGTCGAGCATGTGGGTCACGATGAGGTCGACGTTTCGTTTGATGCTTCCGATCGCGTCGTTGGCCTTCGAAACCGTCTGTTCTCCGGAGCGCGCGCCTTTGGCCGTTTCCTCGGCGATCTGGGCCACGCGCTGGGCGCTCTCGGCGATCTGCTTCGACGTCGCCCGCAGCTCGCTCATCGTCGTCGTGATCTCATTCATCGCGGTGGACTGCTCCTTGGCGCCTGTCGCCTGCTGATTGGCTGCGGCCTGCAGCTCGCCGGATGAGCTCTGCATGTGCTGAACCGCCGCTCCGATTTGACTCGTCAACGACCGCGTGATTGTAAAGCCAGCGGCGGTTACGACCAGCAGGCACAACAGGGTCCCAATCGTAATGGCAATGGTCGCACCGGTTGCCGCGGCTCGCACTTCCCCGGCGCGTTGTTCGAGTAGATTTCGTTCTTCCCGCTCCATCTCCGCAAGTATGCCGCGAAGCTCATCCATGAGCCTTTTCCCCTCTCCGGCCTGTATGGCTTTCATCGCCTGGTCGACATCCCGGTTTCTGCGCATCTCGATGACTCGCTTCAGCTCGAATAGCTTCGCCGCGATGAGGGGTTCCGCTTGGCCGATCCGCTTCTGCTGAGCGGGATTGTCGGAGGTCAGCTCCCGGAGGTCGTTGACGGTTGTCGCGATCTCGGGGACCGCTGCCTGATAAGGCCCGAGAAAGCTCTCATCGCCGGTGATGATGTAGCCTCGCTGTCCGGTCTCTGCATCCTTCAGCAGGCTGAGCACGCTGGCGATGCGCTCCAGGACAACGTGCGTGTGCGCCACCGAGTAGCTGGTTTGCGAAAGTGCGTTGATGCTCCGATACGCTATCGCTCCGATCGCCGCCAGGAGTACAAACGACAGCGCGAAGCCAGCCGCGATCTTCTTTCCAAATGTCCACGAACGAGCCATTGGTCACTGCTCCTTTGCCAACCGGTGATGGCCGATGCGATTCCGGATTGTTGCCACAATAAGTGGAATGCCGATAACAGCGCGAGCTTCAGCCTCCGTGCTCGCGACTTGGTTCACGTATTGGCGTGTGGCGCGAAGGTTCTCATCCGCATGGAGAGAGGACTTCGGAAGTCGCAAGTAACCCTCGAAGTCGGAGAAGGCCAGGGCGATGGGTTCCTCCGCTCCGCAAAGGATCATCCACCGGAGCGAACCGGGGACTTGTCCGTAGCCGAGGATCGACGCCAGTCCGAACACCGGGACGACACCACCGCGGATGCCCGCCAGACCGAGCAGGTCGAGCGTGACAGCGGGGACGGGGGCCACCTTGCGTCCCGCTACTATCCCGGCGATATCGCGAAGACGAATTGCGTAAGGATTGCCCGCCACGCGAATCGCGAGGAGGTCTTCGACCTCCTGCGACGCCGGTGGCGGTGGCAAGGCGAATGACTGGTCGAACGCTTGACGAAGCGCGGCGGCCTTGCTTTCGACGAGTTGGGGCTCGTTCATCCTTCACCCCCAGCGGCGCGCAGCTCCGTACGGCAGAGCTGCAGGAGGGTGTCCCGAGAGAACCCGCCCCCGAACAGAAGAAGTCGGGAGGCATCCTCACGGCCGAGGAGGATCAACGCCTGCCCAAGTTCACGCTGCGCGGTCGCGGCGTCGCCCGAGCGTTTGGCCATGATTCCCAGGTGAAGGTGGGGCATTGCAAAACCGGCGTCGAGATAGATGGCGGTCTGGCCGTGCTCGATGGCGCCGGTCGAATCGCCGGCATGTTCGCGGCAGAGGGCCATGAGGTAATGAGCGCCTGCGTTGAGCTCATCGACAGCGAGGAGACGGCTGCAGACTTCCTCGGATTCATCGAGCCTGCCATTGTTCGTGAGGAGGACGGCTCGCAGGAGCAATGCGTCGGGGTCCTCGTGGGAGTCCGGGGGTAACGAGCGGATGAGTTCCAGCGCGTCCGAAAAGCGTTCCTGCCTCAGCGCCTCGAGCACGAGCCCCAGGTCCCACGCGCGCGGGGCAGCCGTCGCAGCGGCCTGACCGGCCGGGGTGGTGAGCGGCGCGTCTTGGCCCGGCGAACCAGAACGGCCATCGGCCAGAGTGGCGATTCGCTCTGAGGCTCGTTGAATGACGTCGACCCAGGATGCCGTCGATTCGACGACTGCGGGGAGCGAATCCTCCGCTTGCTCCCTGGACCGTCCTACCCATGTCGCCGTTGCCACCACAGCCTCGGAGGCATCGCGCCGCCGGTAGTAGAACGTGTCGTGGGTATGGCAAAGATGGAACTCCTGCGTGAGCCCCCGAAGTGTTTCCGCGTGGCCCAGGAAGCCACGGCGATCATTGGAATGGATCTCGCCGGCGTCGACATCATTT